>VBMM01000089.1 GCA_005878415.1 Methanobacteriota archaeon | reverse complement strand
CGACTGGGCCACGCTCTCGGACGAGTAGACGTCGAGATGGTTCGTGCCGTTGATGGTCTGGTTCCACTCGAATGGCCGCTCGCCGAACGCGGCGGCCGGGACGGAGAGGAACGGGGTGAGGCTCGTGCCCAGGAACAACAGGAGCAGGATTCCCACTAGGGGTGAGGTGGGCAGGCGGCGGCTCACACTGAAACCTCGGGACGTTCCGTGGCCCGGTGATTAGAATACCTCGGCGGCTCGGTTATCTCCTCTGATAATTCTTGTTGCGGAGCCGCGATTCCCCGGGCCGACGGTCTTTCCCGACGAGTAACTTTTAGTCCCAGCGACCCTTCAAGCGGCCGCATGGACGACTTCGGGCTCGAGCCCCGGATCCTGGAAGCGGTCCGGGCCCTCGGGATCGAGTCGTTCACGGAACCGCAAGAGAAGGCGATCCCCCGGATCCGGTCCGGCGCGAACGTCCTCCTCGTCGCGCCCACCGGCATCGGGAAGACGGAGGCCGCCCTCCTGCCCGTGCTCGATCATATCGTCCGCGAGACCCCTCCGCCCACGTCCTGCCTCTACATCACGCCGCTCCGGGCGTTGAACCGGGACATGCTCCGCCGCATGACGTTCTTCGCGGAGCGGCTCGGCGTCCGGGTCGCCGTCCGGCACGGCGATACG
Source organism: Methanobacteriota archaeon (assembly GCA_005878415.1). Taxonomy (GTDB): domain Archaea; phylum Thermoplasmatota; class Thermoplasmata; order RBG-16-68-12; family RBG-16-68-12; genus RBG-16-68-12. The sequence goes on along the minus strand of VBMM01000089.1, from coordinate 5,252 downwards.
TCGCCCCAGGAGCGGGCCGCGATCACCCGCCACCCGCCGGACATCCTCATCACGACGCCCGAGACGTTCCAGATCCTGTTCACCGGACGTCGGCTGAGGGAGCACCTCCGTTCGATCCGCTGGGTCGTCGTGGACGAGATCCACGAGCTCGCATCGGACGAGCGGGGGGCCCAGCTCGCGGTCGGGCTGGAGCGGCTGCGCGACCTCGTCGGGCACGAGTTCCAGCGGATCGGGTTGTCGGCGACCGTCGGGAGCCCGGAAGAGGTTGCCGCCTTCTTGGGCGGAGTCGACCGAGACGTCGAGGTCATCCGCGTTCGAATCCCGAAAGGCCTGCGGATCCGGGTGGAGATGCCGGCGCCCTCGAAGGGCGACACCGAGATCTCGGAGCGTCTGCGGGTGCAGGTCGGACAGGCGACGGCGCTCCGCCGATGCTACGAGCTCATCAAGGAACACGCCTCCACCCTGTTCTTCGTCAACACGCGCGACACGGCGGAGTTCCTCTCCTCTCGTTTGGCGGCGTGGTACCAGGATCCGACGATCGGCGTGCACCACGGCAGCCTGTCGAAGGACGTCCGCGTGCAGATGGAGGACGACTTCAAGGCGGGGACCCTGCGCGCCCTCGTGTGCACCTCCTCCCTCGAGCTCGGGATCGACGTCGGTGGCGCCGATTTCGTGCTCCAGTACAACTCGCCCCGGGAGGTGTCCCGGCTCGTCCAGCGGATCGGCCGCTCCGGGCACGGCGTCGGCGAGGTCTCCGACGGCGTGATCCTCGCCACCCACGAGGACGACGTCTCGGAGGCGTGCGCGATCGCGCGACGCGCCCTCGCCGAGGAGATCGAGGCGCTCGTCGTCCGGAAGGACAACCGATCCGTGCTGGCGAACCAGCTCGTCGCGATCGCGGTAAGCGAGCGGTTCGCGTCCGCGGACCAGGCGTACGACACCGTGAGGCGGAGCTGGCCGTTTCGCGATCTGAACCGCAAGGAGTTCGATGATGTCCTCGCGCAGCTCGCGGACCTTCGGATCCTCTGGTCCCGGGACGGCCGGCTCGGCCGGAGCTCGAACTCCCTCCCCTACTTCTTCGAGAACATCTCGATGATCCCGGACGTGCGGACCTATCGGGTGATCGACCTCTCCTCCCGGCGGGTCATCGGCACGTTGGACGAGTGGTTCGTCGCGGAGAACGCGAAACTCGGCCAGAGCTTCATCATGCGGGGCACGGCGTGGCGCTTCGTCGACTTCAAGGAGGACCACGTCCTCGTCGAGCCCGTCAAGGAGATCGGCGACGTGCCTTCGTGGGTGGGGGAGGACATCCCCGTGCCGTTCGAGGTCGCCCAGGAAGTCGGCCGAGTCCGCCGTGAGAAGGATTTCTCCGCGTACCCGCTGAACGACCACGGCGCGAGCAAGTTCCTCGAGTACCTGGGATCGGCAGGAGACGCGCCCGTTGCGACCGACCGCCGGATCACGATCGAGGCCGCGAGGGACGTGATCATCGTGAACGCGTGCCTCGGTTCGCGGGTGAACGAGACTCTCGGCCAATTGATCTCATCGCTCGTCAGCGCGCGGTTCGGGCAGAGCGTCGGGGTGCAGACGGACCCGTATCGCGTCGTCCTCGAGGTGCCCCGGTCCGTGAACCCGAAACAGATTGTCGAGATCCTGCAGCCCGAGGACCCGGACGCCCTGGAGCCGCTCCTCCGGGTGATCCTGAAGAACTCGGCGTTCCTCCGCTGGGCATTCGTCTACGTCGCGAAGAAATTCGGGGCGTTGCGGCGGGACGTCGACTGGGAGAGCGTCTCGATTCCGCGGCTCTTGAAGACCTTCGAGAACACGCCGCTCTTCGAGGAGGTGCTCGACAAGGTGTTCTGGGAGCGGATGGACATCCCGCGGACCGTCGACGTCCTGAAGCGCATCCGAACCGGGGAGATCGAGCTCGTCGTGACGAAGCCGACGCCGATCGGGCGGGCCGGGCTGGAGGGCGGCCGGCTGCTCGTCACCCCGTCGAGAGCGGACCATGCGACGCTCATGGCGGTCAAAGCCCGCCTCGAGAAGGAGACCGCGACGCTCCTCTGCCTCAGCTGCAAGATGATGTGGCGGGAGGGGGTGAAGGACCTCCCGGCGAAGATTCGCTGCCCGCGCTGCAGTGCCGTCATGATCGCCGTCGTCGCACCGTACGAGAAGGAACGGATCGCGAAGCTCGACCTGGAAGGCGGTGACAAGGAGAGCCGAGCGAAGGCGAAGCGGCTGTTCACGAACGCGAGCCTCGTCATGGCGCACGGGCGCAAGGCGGTCCTCGCGCTGATGGCCCGCGGGGTCGGGGAGGACACGGCCGCTCGGATCCTCCGCGGCTACCACGAATCGGAGGAGGATTTCCTCCGGGAAGTGCTCGCGGCCGAAATCACGTACGCGAGGACGAAGCGGTTCTGGGACTGAGGGCATCGAAAACTTCCGGAACCAAGGGCGGAGTCCGACGGGGCGTATGGACGGGAGGACCGCGACGCCCTGCCGGCCTCTCGGTGTGGGCTTGGGTGGAGGGTGGGGGGACCCGAGGGGTTCCAGTCGACGGGCCCGGTTGGCCTCCCCGATTGCTGGATGAGCCCCGATTCCGGAAGCGGTCTCGAAGCGACCATGCCAGTATATAATGATTATCGTGGTCCGTCCGCTTTTCTTCGCCTCCATTTCGGCGTCGGAACACGCGGCTTCCGCCGCCCGATCGGCGAAACGGCCCATCCGTCCGGCCGGAGGCCGCGGGACTCGCGGGATTCTCTCACCCGGGGAACCCATGACGATACGTTTATTGGATGCGCGCTCGTCGTGCGACCGGATCTCCTGTGTCGGACGAGCCGGGCGTCCCCTGTCCGGTCTGCGGAGCGTTGAACCCCGAAGACCTCGAGAACTGCGGCGCCTGCGGCTTCTCCCTGAAGGAGTCCGGTTCTGGCGAGCGGGTCGACGCGCTCCTCGAGGATGTCCTCGATCTATCGACGGGCCCTCCCGGTCTCGCGGCGACCGACGCGTCGGAGGTCGACGAGCCGGACGACATCGACCAGGAGGTCGCGGAGCAACTGTTCGACTCGCTCCTGGTGGAAATCCAGCCTTCCGAGCGCGATAACCCGCCGGAGGACGCGGTCGGTCCGCCGCCGACCCAGGTCGCGGAATCCCCGTCGCAGGACTTCGGCGGCGTGGAGCGGGTGCCCGTCCTCGCGACGCCGGCGGAGACGGAGGGACGGAAGCTCACGCGGATCTCGGGTCGGATGATGGACTTCGTCACGTTCGGAGGCATCGCCGGCCTCGTCGGTGTCTTCGTCTACTTCCGGATGTATGCGAACCCGTTCGATCCCACGAACTTGCTCCCGCTCGTGCTCTTCGCGGCCGTGGCGGCTGCGAGCATGGCGTCCGGTGCTGCGTTGTTCCATGTCTCGAACAGCGAAGTCGCCCAAGGAGACCGCCTCGTCAAGTCGGGTCGGTATCAGGACGCGCTCGCCCACTACGAACGGGCGATCCGGATAGTCCGACGGCCTTCGTATGCCTGGACCTCCCGCGGGGTTGCGATGAAGTACCTCGGTCGGCTCGACGAGGCACTCCGGTGCCACGAGAACGCGATCCGGCTCGACGCGGAAAACGAAGTCGCGTGGTGCAACCTCGGCACCGTGTATTTCAAGAGGGGCCAGCTCGGCAAGGCCCTCGACTGCTACGACAAGGCGATCGGAATTCGGCCGCGGTACGCGATCGCCTGGAACAACAAGGGCGTCGTGTTCGCTCGCATGAACCGGTTCGCGGAGGCGGACAAGTGCCACGCCAAGGCGACGAAGCTCCGTCCGGAGTATGTGGCGGCGTGGCTCAATCGCGGCGAGGTGCTCGCCCGCCTCGGTTCGCGCGAGCAGGCGCAGCAGTGCCTCGAACGGGCGCGCTCGATTTCGCGGGGCGCATCCGCAACCGCCTAGGCACGACCGATCGCGAGGACGTAGATCTCGGGGCTACGCGCGGACCTGGAACACTTTCACGAGGAACGCGCCTCCGGGTCGCAGGGCTCGGATCGCGAAACTCAGCGCGGTGTCCGCGAGGTCGAGCCCTCGCGCGACATCGACCGCGCGGTTCCCGCTCAACTTTGGGGCCATGTCGCTCAGCACGACGTCCGCCGGTTTCCGGAGGTGTTCGAAGAGTTCGCTGCGGATGCGCGGATCTGCGAAGTCGCCGCGCAGGAACTCGACGCCCTCGATTGGAGCCATCGGAGCGATGTCCACGGCGATCACGCGTCCGGCGCGCCCGACACGCTCCCGCACAATCTGAGACCACCCCCCCGGTGCCGCGCCAAGATCAACGACCACATCGCCGTCTCGAAAGAGTCCGTAGCGGAGGTCGATCTGGGATAGTTTGATTGCAGCCCGGCTGCGGTACTGCTGGCGCTTCGCCGCTCGGTAGAATCGGTCGTGGCGCCGCGACTTGACCCACGCCTTCCCCATGTCGGGATCCCGATGCGTCCGCAGCCGATAACGGTTTAGCAAAGGACGCCGCGGATTGGTGCGAACGCGCGCACCCTTGAAATATCCCCCGCCGATTGCGGGCCGTGGTGCGCACCTACGCCGAGGCCGGCGTGAGCCAGGACGAGAAGGCCGCGCACATCGCCGCCCTCGTCTCCGCGCTGACGTATAAGCGGCGCGGCGCCGGTCGGCCGCTCACCAAGATCGGTCACTTCACGGGCCTCGTGGATTTCGGATCGTACGCGCTCTCGCTGTGCACGGACGGCGTCGGCACGAAGACGCTCGTCGCCAAGGAGATGCGCCGCTGGGACACGATCGGGATCGACTGCGTAGCGATGAACGTGAACGACATGATCTGCATCGGCGCGGAGCCGCTTGCTTTCGTCGACTACGTCGCCATCGAGCACTACGACCGAGAGGTCGCCCGCCAGATCGGCGTCGGCCTGAACCGCGGTGCCGCGCTCGCCAACGTCTCGATCGTCGGGGGAGAGATCGCCGTCGTGCCGGAAATCGTGCGGGATCTGGACCTCGCGGGCACGTGCTTCGGCGTCGTCCGGAAGTCCAAGATCATCGACGGTCGGGCGATTCGCGCTGGGGACGTCATCATCGGCCTCCCGAGCACGGGCATTCATTCGAACGGGCTGACGCTGGCGCGAAGGCTCCTGCGGGATGCGGCGATCACCGTCTTCGATCGGGTGGGCGGCGGGGGACGTCCCTGGGGAGAAGAGCTCCTTGAACCGACTGCCATCTACGTGCGACCGATCTTGCGCGCAATCCGGA
>VBMM01000088.1 GCA_005878415.1 Methanobacteriota archaeon | reverse complement strand
AATCATGGACATGAGTTTCGCCATCCAAGCGGGCGCCGCCGGCTATCTCGCGGAACACGCCGGGAGCCTGAAGCCGCGGATATACGCGGTCCCATCGGACCTCGACCTTAAGGTCGCTCGACTCAAGCTCCGCACGTCGGGAATCCGAATTGATCGGCTCACGAAAGAGCAACGCGCATACCTCGATTCGTGGCGCGAAGGGACCTGATGCACCGCCGCGCGGAAGGCAGGGATGCGAATTGCCGGCGAAACGAGCGGTCCTGACCGACTTCGACGGTACGATCACCCGTACCGACGTCGCCGAAGTGATCCTGGCCGAATTCGCGCCGCCGGGGTGGTGGGAAATCGAGGAGCTCCACCGCGCGCGGGCAATCGGCACGCGGGAAACGATGGCGCGGCAGTTCGCGTTGCTCCACGCGAACCAGGACGACCTCCTGCGGTTCATCGACTCGCACGTCGCGATGGATGAGACCTTCCTCGATTTCGTTCGTTTCTGCGAGTCCGGCGGAATCCTCCTTGAAATCGTGAGCGAAGGCCTTGACTTCTACGTGCGCCATCTCCTGCGCAAGTGGGACATCCGCGTCCCCGTTCGCACCAACCGGGCGATTTTCGAGGGCGGGATCGTGCGGATCGAGTACCCGTGGGCCGATGCGACGTGCACGCTCTGTGGGACCTGCAAACTCCTTCGTCTCTTCGAACTGCGAACCGAGGGGTACCGCACGGCTTACGTCGGAGATGGGCATTCGGACCTGTGCCCCGCCCTGGAGGCGGACATCGTCTTCGCGAAGGAGGAGTTGGCCCGCTTGTGTGACGAAGAGGAAATCCCCTATACCCACTTCGAACGATTCGCCGACGTGCAACGGGGCTTGGCGGGATTCGCATGAAGAGCTTTCTGGGCGCGTTCGGCCACGTCGCCCTGGATCACATCGTCCGCGTGCGCCGCCTGCCCCGACCGAATACGTCGATTGAAATCCTGGATCGGAGCCGATATTTCGGCGGTACCGCGGGGAATCTGGCGCGGTCGGCCGCACGGCTCGGCGTCAAGACGAGCCTCGCCTCCTTCGTCGGAGCCGACTTTCCTCCGGACTACCGCGCTGCGCTCGTCGCGGACGGCGTCGACCTCACGGACCTCCGCGCGGTCCCGGGGGCGAGGACACCGACGGCCTGGATCTTCTCGGATCCTAGGGGAAACCAGATGGCGATTATCGATCAGGGGCCCATGAGAGAGGTCGCACGACTCCCCGTGCTCCGACACTCCGTCAAAGACGTCGATCTGGTGCATCTGGGCACGGGCCGCCCGCGGTACTACCTGAGAATCGCGAAACTCGCGGAGGACCTCGGCCGCACGATCGCATTCGATCCGTCCCAGGAGATCCACTACGTGTACACGGCCCACCTATTCCGCGAACTCATCCGCCGCTCCACCTACTTCTTCGGAAACGAAGCGGAGATCGCGCGTGCGAGGAGATTCGTCCGCGTCACCTCGACGGCCGGCTTGGTGAAGTTCGCTTCGGTCGTCGTCGCGACGATGGGCGCGCGAGGGAGCACCGTGTACACGCGCGAAGGACGAATCCGAATTCCGCGGGTTCCGCCAACCCGAGTCGTCGACGTGACCGGGGCGGGCGATGCATACCGGGCGGGATTCTACGCGGGACTTTCGCGGGGATACGACGTGCGGCGCTGCGGGATCCTCGGCTCCGCGGTCGCGAGCTGTGTCGTCGAATCAACGGGGACTCAGACGAACTTGCCCACGTGGACGAAGGCGCTGGGTCGGGCGCGGAGACACACGTCATTCTAATGGAGAGACAAGAGGACGCAAATCGGCCGCTAAGGTACGAAAGGGTTATATTGCGTCAGTAGGTTCCGGGCGAGGTGACCAGGGATGGCCATCGGGTTCGTGCTCATTAGCACCGCTCCCGCTAAGGAGCACGAAGTGTATAACGAGCTCCTCAAGGTCAAGGAAATCGTGGAACTCCATCCCTTGTTCGGGGAGTACGATCTGATCGCGAAGATCGAAGCGGAGGACTTCAATGTCCTCGGTCAGGTCGTCGTCGACAAGATCCGATCCATCGCGGGCGTCATCGACACGAAAACTTTGACGGGAATCAAGTTCTGAGGGAGCCACATGAGCGCTTTTGCCGCGTTTGAAGCTTGGACATTCGTGACCATCCTCCTCTTGACGTTCAGCCTCTTCCTCGTAATTACGGGCGCCTTCACGGCGTATTTCGGAAGCGGCAAGAGCCGCAAGATCGGGGTCGGCCTGCTTGTGGGTGGTCTGATCGTGGGGATCTTGTGGGCTTGGTATACGGGACCGTACAGCGCGGGCGTGGATCTCGTCGGAATCATCGTGCAGTCGATCGGCGTGATCCTCGCCGCCATCATCGGCGCCGCCGCCGCGATCGGCCTCTTCCTCCTCGCGATCATGAAAAGCTGAGGCACGGACGGCGTCCCGCGAGCGTTTCGCGCCCTTAGTGGGAAGCCTTTATTTCCCGAGCCCTCTTTGTCCTACGCGATGGCCGTTGAGGTCCTCGTCGTTTTGGGTTCCAAGACCGACGCCGAGGTCGGAAAGAAGGCGGGCTCGATGCTCGACGAATTCGGCGTTGCGTACGAAATCGTCGTCGCCTCCGCGCACCGGACTCCGGACCTCCTACGCGACCTAATCCGGAACACGACGGCCAAGGTGTTCATCGCGGTGGCGGGACTTTCAGCGGCCCTGCCGGGCACGATCGCGTCCCACACGACGAAACCGGTCATCGGGGTGCCGGTGAGTGGAAAGCTGAACCTCGACGCGGTCCTGAGCGTGTCCCAGATGCCTCCGGGCGTGCCCGTCGCCGCGGTCGGCTTGGATCGGGGGGAGAACGCGGCGATCCTCGCGGTCGAGATCCTCGCCGTGAAGGACGAGCGGCTCGCCGAGAAGCTCCGGGACCACCGCGAGGCGTTGAAGAAATGGGTGCTCGAGGACTCGCGGACGCTGGGAGAATGAAGTTCGACGCAGAGGCGTTCATCCGGGAGCAGGTGGAACTCATCCGGAACACCGTGCCGGGCCGAGCGATCAGCGCATGCTCCGGAGGCGTCGACAGCACCACGGCCGCCGTCCTGGCCGGCCGGGCGCTTGGAGATCGGCTCCTCGCCGTGTACGTCGACACGGGCCTCATGCGCAAGGACGAGACCGAAGACGTCGAACGCACGCTCCAGGCTCTCGGGGTGAATCACCGGATCCTCCGTGCCGCCGACGAATACTTCGCGGCGCTCCGTGGCGTGAGCGACCCCGAGAAGAAGCGGATGATCATCGGTCGGAAGTTCATCGAGCTGTTCGAGCGGGAGGCGAAGGCGTTCGGCGCGGAGCATCTCGTCCAAGGGACGATCGCTCCCGACTGGATCGAGAGCGGCGGGCAGCTGCGGGACCGGATCAAGACGCATCACAACGTCGCGGGCCTGCCGGCCGACATGAAGCTCAAGCTCGTCGAGCCATTGCGGGACCTGTACAAAGACGAGGTCCGGGCGGTCGCTCGCACGCTCGGGGTTCGCGTCGCCGAACGTCAGCCGTTTCCGGGACCCGCCCTCGCCGTGCGAGTCATCGGCGAAGTGACGCCGGAGCGGGTGGCGCTCGTCCGAGAGGCCTCGGCGATCGTGGAGGACGAAATCCAGGCGGCCGCGTCACGGGGGCTCATGCCGCTGCCTTGGCAGTACTTCGCCGTCCTCGTGCCGGTGCAGACCGTCGGCGTCCATGGCGACCTCCGCGTCTACGGACACACGGTCGCGGTCCGAGCGGTCGAATCGATCGATGGCATGAGCGCGACGTACTCGAAGATCCCCCACGACGTGCTCGACCGAATCTCGACCCGCATCACCAACGAGGTCCAAGGAGTCAACCGGGTCGTGTACGACATCTCGAACAAGCCTCCGGCCACGATCGAATGGGAGTAGACGCCGAATCGATGGAAACCTTTTTCTCGCCGCGTCCTTTCGGTATCCCATGCGCGTCTTCGTCGTCGACAACGGAGGGCAGTGGACCCACCGCGAATGGCGGGTCCTGAAGTACCTCGGGGTCGAGACGAAAATCGTCCCGAACGACACACCCGTCGGCGGCCTCCAGGATCTCGACGGGCTCGTCCTCTCCGGGGGCGCGCCGCGCGTCGGCGTCGATCCTTCCAAGATGGGGCGCAACGGGGAGTATCTCGACGCGTTCGGCGGGCCGATCCTCGGCATCTGCGCGGGACACCAGTTTATGGCGAAGCACTTCGGCGGTGAGGCGGCTCCCGCCAAGGTGCCGGAGTTCGGGAAGTCCCTCCTGAACGTCCGCGAGCCCGACGTGCTCTTCGAGGGCCTCCCGGATCGCTTCGAGGTGTGGGAGTCTCACAACGACGAGGTGACGGTCCTGCCACCGGGGTTCGTCGGACTTGCGAGCTCTCCCAACTGCTCCGTTCAGGCGATGCGGCATCGGTCCGAGCCCATTTTCGGACTCCAGTTCCACCCGGAAGTGGAGCACACGCAATTCGGCGGAGAGATTTTCCGGAACTTCCTGAAGGTGTGTGAGAATCCCCGCTGAGAGCGGGACCGTGCGGGCTTTATTCCCGCGCGCCGTGAGCGCCGGCGCGATGGACCACCCGGATCGAGCGCGCGTTCTCAAGGAGGCGCTGA
>VBMM01000105.1 GCA_005878415.1 Methanobacteriota archaeon | reverse complement strand
CATGGCGTCCCTCGGCCTGCCCGGCCTCGTCGGGTTCGTGGCGGAGTTCTCCGTTTTCCTCGGGGTCTATGCGGCCTTCGGACTCCTCGTCTTCATCCCGATTTTGACGGTCATCCTTACCGCGGCGTACTTCATCTGGGCAATGCAGCGCTCGATCTTCGGGCCCCTGAACCCGAAGTGGGAGTCCGCGAAGGACCTGGAACGGTTCGAGGTCGCGCCGCTGGCGGTCCTTGTGGCGTCGTTCGCGCTGTTCGGCATCGTGCCGGTGCTCCTCCTGGGCCTCCTCTCGACATGGGCGAGCGGCATCCTCGGAGGGCTCTGACGTGTCCAGCTACGCCGTCTTCCTCCCGGAGGCGATCCTCGTGACCACGGCGCTCGCCTCCGCCGTCCTCGGGTTCGCATGGCGGCGCCGGCCCGAGGCGCTGTGGGCCCTCGCTCTTGTCGGGACCGGCCTCGCGCTCTTCATCACGCTCGACATGATGGGCCTCGGGATCACGACGGCGCTGCGGGTGTCCCTGTGGCCTTCGCCCATCGGCGCCGAGGGCGATTTCTCGGCCGAGCTCAAGATGAACGTCGACCGCTTCGCCCTCTTCTTCCAGGTGATGTTCGAGTTCGTGGCGTTCCTCGCGGTCCTCGCCTCGCGGGGCTTCCTCGGGAAGGAGGAGCCGCACCAGGGCGAGTACTACGCGCTCATGCTCCTCGCGATCGTCGGCATGATGTTCACCGCCGCCGCGACGGACCTGTTCGTGCTCTTCCTGGCGTTCGAGACGTCGAGCCTGAGCACCTTCGCGCTCGTGGCGTACCGCAAGCGGGACAAGCAGGCGACGGAGGCGGCGGTCAAGTTCTTCATCATCGGCGCGGTGAGTTCCGGCGTCGTGCTGTTCGGGATCTCGCTCATCTACGGGATCGCGGGCACGACCTCGATTCCTTCGACGACGGATCTGGCGCTGTTGAGGACCCACCTGGACCTGACGGTCCACCCGGCGATCGAGCCCCCGCTGATCATCGCCCTCGTCTTCCTGATCGCCGGATTCGGGTTCAAGGTCGCCGTCGTCCCGTTCCACATGTGGGCGCCCGACGTGTATCAGGGATCGCCGACGACGATCAGCGTCTTGCTGACATCCGCGTCGAAGAATGTCGGGATCGTCGCCCTGTTCCGGGTGTTCCTGATCGGCCTGCTGAACGTCCAGGTTGACTGGGTCGCGACCCTCGCGGTCCTCGCAATCGTGACGCAGACCGTGGGGAACATCGTGGCGATCCCGCAGCGGTCCATCAAGCGCATGCTCGCGTACTCGAGTATCGCGCAGGCGGGGTACATCCTGATCGCGCTTGTGGTCGGCGCGGTCGCCCTGCAATCGACGGACCCTCTTCATAGGGACAACGCCGCGAACGTGGCCGCGTACGGTCTCGTCGGCGGCATGCTCCATGTGTTCGTCTACGCGGCGATGAAGGCAGGGTCCTTCCTCGTCGTCGCGGGCACCGAATCGCGAGGCATCCCGGACGACATCGAGGCGTACAAGGGCCTGAGCCGACGGATGCCGTTCCTCGCCTTCTCGATGCTCGTGTTCCTACTGAGCCTCGCGGGCATCCCGCCTCTCGGAGGGTTCTTCTCGAAGTTCGTCCTCTTCTCGAGCGCCGTCAACGCCGCGGCGTTCAACCAGTGGTACCTCGCGCTCGCGGTGTCCGGCGTCCTCAACAGCGCGCTCTCCTTGTACTACTACGCGCGCGTGATCTGGTACATGTACATCCTCGAGCCGGAGGAAGGGGCGACGAAGATCCCCGGCTCGCGATCCATCGATGCGGCGGTGTTCATCGCCCTCGCGATCATCATGCTGACCGCCATCCTCGCGGCGTTTTTCCTTGGCTACCTGACCGACGCCGCCCGGGGGTTCTTCGGCTGGGGCGCGTGATTCGCCCTTCCCCACGGCGAAGGATTTTATCCCGGGACCCGTCCATGAGGAAGGGCGATGGCTTCGGCGTCCGCCGGATCGCGCGTCGTGTTGCACGTGGACATGGACGCCTTCTACGCCGCCGTCGAGATCCGGGAGAATCCGGAGTTGGAGGGCAAGCCCATCGTCGTCGGCGCGGATCCCCGCAAGCATCCGCGCGGCGTCGTCCTCACGGCGAGCTACGAGGCCCGGCGCTACGGGCTGCGGTCCGCGATGTCGTGCGTGGAGGCGCTCCGTCGGTGTCCCGAGGCCATCTTCGTGCCGCCCCACTTCGAGCTGTACGGCCGGGTGAGCGGCGAGATCATGGCGACCCTCCGCGGCTTCGCGGACCGGCTTGAGCCGAGCGGGATCGAGGAGGGCTACCTCGACGTCACGAACCGGTGCGACGGGAACTTCTCCCGCGCCCAGGAGATCGCCCGGGACATCAAGGCCGCGATCCGGAGGGACCATCGGCTGTCCTGTTCGATCGGCATTGCGCCAACGAAGGCGCTCGCGAAGATCGCGTCGGACTTTGAGAAGCCCGACGGCCTCACGGTCGTCTCGCCCGATGACGTCGTCGAGTTCCTCGCACCGATCCCGGTCCGCAAGATTTCGGGCGTTGGCCCGAAGACCGCGGAGCGGCTGAAGGAGCTCGGGCTGGAATCGATCGGCGACGTCCAGCGGACGAACCGCCAAGACCTCGTCGAGCTCCTTGGCGCGTTCGGAGAGTACGTCTACGACGTCGCCCTCGGTCGCGACGCGGGCGAGGTCGTCGAGCCGAGCGGTCCGCCGGAATCCATCAGCACGGAGACGACGTTCGCGAAGGACCTCGACACCTACGGGGCGGTCTGGCCGGAGCTCGAGGCGCTCGCGAAGTCGCTCCACGAGCAGCTCCTCCTCGAGAAGTACGCCTACCGGACGGTCACGCTCAAGGCGCGGTACTCGAACTTCGAGACGCACACCCGGTCGCGCAGCCTGAAGATCCACACGACCGACCTGGAGCCGATCTTGATCCTGAGCCAGATGATGCTCAAGGAGGTCCTCGCGCCTGACCGGAAGGTGCGCCTCATCGGCGTGCGGCTCTCACACCTGAAGGAGCACGCGGCACCCCAGGCCACGCTCGCGAAGTGGTCGACGATTCCACCCAATTGAGTGGAAGGTTTCCCTCGGCCTCGAAACTCGGGAGTGCATTCTAGGGAGAGGCCGTCTAGACGACCTTCACGTCGAGGGCCTTCTCGACGTTCGGCATCTTGTTCGCCACGGTGAAGAACGGCGATCCGGCGAACAGCAGCCCGACGGCCCGGCCGTCGTACCCGACGATCGTGCTCCCGGAGTCTCCGCCCGCGCTGAACGATCCGCGCTCGCCCTTGACGATCATCTGGTCCGTGAAGACGTACGCCCCCGTCGCGTAGCCCACGCGGAGCGTTGCGCTCGCGTCCACTACCGTGCCGTTTGTGAGGCGCGTCGTGCGGCCGCTCTTCATCACCTTCTCGTCGAGCGTCGGCTCGCGGGTCCCCCGCAATCGGCCGATGTTCAGGATGTCCGGGGTCACGTCATGCGCATCGAACGGCGCGGCGATCGCCGCGTCCGCGAGGTTCGGGCCTTCGGGGTCGACGGCGACGAACGTGTCGAGCCGACCGATCACGTCCCGATCCGGCTTGCCTCCGTCGAAGGCACCGGGCTGGAGGATCGGATCCCCCTCGACGCCGCGGTTCTCGTTCGCGAGGACGTGATTGTTCGACAGGATGAACGTCTCGCCCGCGTCCTTCACCAGACACGACAGCGTGCCGGCGGTGATGGCATAGTGACCGATCGAGAGGCCGCCCATCGCGGGACGGACCTTCCGTTGGTAGATCGGCGGGATCGGCCGCCAGATCGAGAACTCGCCCGCCTCCTCGATGTCCGTCGGGACGCCTTCGACCTCCTCCGGGATCGTCCGGCCGTCCTTCACGAGGAGGGGGTGGATCTTCTGCCGCACGTAGACCTTGAGCGCGAGTTCTTCCGTCGGGAAGCCCCGCACGGTGCGGTGGCCGATGCCGACGCCGACGACGTCCGGGTGCACGTCCGGCGTCATGCCCTCCCGCTCGAGCCCGAGGAACCGGGACTCGCAGATGAGCTTGGCGTCCTTCGCGTCCATGGGACCGCCTCACAGCGCCTTGAAGGAGCCCGCGACGACCACCTCGACGGGCACCTGGTCGAGGTCGTGCGGGATCGCCGCGAGGATCCGGGGATGGTCCTTCTCGACGTAGACGCGGATGCAGTCCCGGCCATCCGGATACCGGCCGATCCCGACCCCGACGACCCCGCGGATCTTCATCAGCGAGGCCTCGTGGCGGCGCTTCACCTCCTCCACCGAGGCCATGGTCCAGCGATGACGCGCCGGGACGATAAACCCACCGCGGGCGTGCCTCACGGAGGCGGCGGCCGGATGAACCCGTCCTGCATCAGGAACTGCGTCTGCTCTCGCGCCCGCCGGATCAGCGCGAGCGCGCTCTCGAGGAGCTCGTCGCGGCTCTTCGTGACGCGCGCGATGCCCTGGTCGATCGCCTTCCGGCCGACGGCGGCGGCCTCCCGCGCGAAGACGTCGATCTCCTCCATCGTGGGCACGATGTGCTCCTCGTCCAGCCCGCGCTCCTCCTGGACCCTCGCGAGCTCCTCCGCCGCGGCGATGCACATCTCGTCGGTAATGGTCCGCGCCCGCACGTCGAGCGTGCCGCGGAAGATCCCGGGGAAGCCGAGGCTGTTGTTCACCTGATTCGGGAAGTCGCTTCGGCCGGTCGCGATCACGCGCGCGCCGGCTTCCGCCGCCTCCCACGGCCAGATCTCCGGCACCGGGTTCGCGATGGCGAAGAGGATCGCGTCGTCCGCCATCGACGCGACCCAGTCCTTCTGGATCACCCCGGGACCGGGCCTCGAGGCCGCGATCACGACGTCGGCGTCGGCCATCGCCTCCGGAATGCCGCCCTGGCGGCCCTCCGCGTTCGACGTCTGGGCGAGTTCCCATTTCTCCCGGTAATCGGCCGCGGCGGCCTCGATGTCCGCGCGGTGACGCCCGACGATCCCTTTCGAGTCCACGAGGACGAGGTGGCCCGGTTTCGCGCCGGCCTCGACGAGCAGCTTCGCGGTCCGGATGTTCGACGCGCCCGCGCCGACGAGGGTGATCGTGACGTCGGACATCGCCTTTCCGACGACCTTCAGGGCGTTGATGACCCCGGCCACGTTGATCGTCGCGGTGCCCTGCTGGTCGTCATGCCAGACCGCGATCTCGCACTCCTTCCGGAGGCGGTCGAGGATGGCGAAGCACTTCGGCTGCGCGATGTCCTCGAGGTTCACGCCGCCGAACGAGGGCGTGATCAACTTGACCGTCTCGATGATCTTCTCCGGGTCCTTCGTCGCCAGGGGCAGGGGGAACGCATCGACGCCCCCGAGATACTTGAAGAGGAGCGACTTGCCCTCCATCACCGGCAGGCCCGCTTCCGGGCCGATGTCGCCGAGGCCGAGGACGCGCGTTCCGTCGGTGACGATGGCGACCTGGTTCCACTTGTTCGTCAGGGTCCAGACTTTCTCGGGGTCCGCCTGGATGTCGAGGCACGGCTGTGCGACGCCGGGAGTGTACCAGATCGCAAAGTCGTTGAATGAGCGCACCGGGACCCGCGGGACGATCTCGATTTTGCCCTGGTAGTATGGATGGTACTTCGCGGACTGCTCCTTCGGGAGGTTCGCCTTCCGGAGGTTGTCCTCCACCTCTTGCGGCGTCGGCACCTTGACGTCCTTCGAGCGCGCGCGCTTCTTCGTCGCAACCATGAGTACACCAGAAGGGACGGGCCGATGAGGAGAGCGAAGTCGCTTAAACCTTTGGTCGGAGCGACGAGATGCGCCCGGATCGAGTACGAGCATCGCGCGTTCTTCCGAAACGCCGCGAAGCTTTTTCCCAAACCGACGGTTCCGAGGATTGTGCTCATCGCGATCGTCGACAAGGCGGGCCGAGGCGGGACTCGAAAGGTCGAGGAGGCGTTCGAAGCGGTCGAGCGCCGTTACGCGGAAGAAGGCCTGCGTCTGCGGTCGCCGGTCTCCGCCGAGATCGTCTCGATGCCGATCATGGGCGCCTCGAAGTCCCTGAGGGACCGCCACACGCTGTTCGTATCCGTCCGCGCGGTGCAATCGGGGACGCTTGACGGCCTCGTGGCGCATGAGATGGGCCACATGCTCCGCACGGAAGCCCACCACGCCTCGCACGATCCGGACGTCTACCGGAAGATGGGCCGCGAGGTGCGGATTCCACGGGCGGCGGAGGGCGCGTTCTCCGGGGCGTTCAACCACATCCAGGACATCTATGCCGACGACCTCGCGTTCCTCGTGTTCGCCTCGGACGGCGGGGACCGGGCGTATCGCTTCTTTGCGGGATGGATTGACGGGAATGCGGAGATGCGGGGCCAGGACCGCTGGCAGAACGTCGGGCTTGCGGTGACCAACGGCTTCGCACTCGGAAACCTCGTGCGGCACCGCCTCATCCGGACGGACGACCCGCTGTGGGACCGGGCGCGGGCGTTCGACCGCGAGGCCGGATTCACGGCCGTCGATTCGTTTGCGGAGTTCTTCGCGAACCTCCCGAACGATCCGTCCGCAGAGACCTTCCTCCTCCAGGTGCGGACGCTCGCCGGCCTGATGACAAAGGCCGCCGAAACGTAGGTCCCGCAACGTTTAATACTCGCGCGAATCTGACTCTGCATCTCTCCCGGTGAAACCGTGGCCGAAGAACTCGAGACCGCCCAGATTCCGCCACACATCATGGCCGCGATGCGCGAACGCATGAAGATGGCCCAGCGCATGTCGCGTATCAAGCACAAGATTGTCGTGATGTCAGGGAAGGGTGGCGTGGGCAAGACGACCGTTGCCGCCAACCTCGCCTGCGTCCTCGCCGAAGAAGGCCCCGCCGGCCTCGTCGACGCGGACGTCACGGGTCCGGACGTCGCGAAGATTATGGGCGTGGAAGACGCCCAAGTAAAGGCGACCGAGACGGGGCTCGAACCGACGGTCGGCCCGGCCGGCGTGCGCGTGATCTCGATGGCCCAACTCATCGAGCGCGACACCGCCGTCGTCTGGCGCGGGCCGCTGAAAATCAAGGCCTTGAAGCAGATGCTCTCCGACACGGAGTGGGGTGACCTCGACTACCTCGTGATCGACCTGCCGCCGGGGACGAGCGACGAGCCGCTCAGCGTCGCGCAGGAGATCCCCGACGCGGACGGGGCGGTCGTCGTGACGACGCCGCAGGAGGTGTCCCTCCTCGACGTTCGTAAGTCGATCGGCTTTGCGAAGGCCGTGAAGATGGACATCCTCGGGGTCATCGAGAACATGAGCGGATTCGTGTGTCCGCACTGCGGCAAGCCGACGGACATCTTCAAGGTCGGGGGCGGCGAGGCCGCCGCGAAGGAGTTGGGCCTGACGTTCCTCGGTCGCATCCCGCTCGACCCTCGCATCGTGATCGGCGGAGACGCCGGAAAGCCGTTCGTCATCGAGCATCCGGACTCTGAGGCCGCGAAGGCGTTCCGGACGATTGTTGAGAACCTCCGGCCGCAACTGAAAGAAGCGAAACCGCGCCCGACGGGTCCGCTCGCGCAGTGAGTCCGACCTCAATTCGGCGGGGCCCGCGAGTCTTCACGTCCAGCGGTCGACGAAGGCTTCGATCTGCGGGCGCGGCAGCGCGCCCACCAGACCGTCCACGAACTTCCCGTCCTTGAAGAGGAGCATCGTGGGGATGGATTCGATCTGGAAGCGAGCCGGCGTTTGCGGGCTCTCATCCACGTTCAGCTTCCCGAGGCGCAACCGGCCCGCGCGAACCTTCGCGATTTCCTCCAGGATCGGAGCGACCCGATGGCACGGCCCGCACCATTCTGCCCAGAAGTCGATCAGCAACAATCCGGGCTTACGGACCTCGGCGTCAAACGTCGCGTCCGTCAGGAAGACCGGACCGCGCCACGCCGGCGTTGCAGGCTTTGGCGCGGCCGCCGCCAGGCGCTCGCGTAGCTTCTTCGCGCGGATCGCCTCGAGCTCCGGATCCTCCATGAGAAAGCCCACGCGGGCCGGCGGATAAAAGCCTTTGGCCCCCGGTTCAAGGCGAGATCTTCGTGGCGGGTCCGAACTCCTCCGCCATCGGCCCGAGGAGCCGCAGCTCGCGTCGGATGAGCGCGATCTCGCGTTCCCCGAACGCCGTCGGGTCGAATGGCACGAGGAGGATCGCCTCTCGCATCGCCACGGATTCGTTGAGGTCGTGTAGGAGGGCGAGGACCGAGCCGAAGTCGTTGTGCGACACGAGGTACTCGAACCCATCGAGGAGGACGATGCTGTTCTCGCTCACCTCGATGAAATGCTCGACCGCCATCGCGACCTTCTCCGGGGGCGATGGCCGGACGGCGTTCTTCTCCGTCGCGACGCGGCTCAGCCAGAGGACGGGCGTCTTCTCGAGCCCGTACTCCGTCATGACGGATTTCGGCGAGCGCCGGGTGATGCACAGGCCTTGCGCCCCGTGCGTCACGGAGTCTTTGAAGATCTCGAACGCCTGGCCCGCATCCCGCTCGAGGACGGCGTAGGTGTACCCCCGGTCTAGCTCGTACGTCGGCTTCGTGAGCAGGTTCGCCTCCGCCTCCGGCACGATCAACTCCTGCAGGAACGACTTCTCGCGGACGCCGAAGGCGATTAACCCGACGAGCGCCATCTCGACGATGAAGCCGGGAGCCCGCAGATCGATCCCGTTATTCGGGAGGAGGATCTCGAACAGCAGTTCGCCGACCGCGAAGCCGGAGATCCCGAAGATGATCAGGAACGTGTCCCGCCGGACTTCCTGCCCGGGTTTCGTCTTCCGGAGGTAGGTGACGAACCGGTACGGACCGTAGAGGATCAGGGTCGCGACCGCGAAGCCGTTGATGAACAGGAAATACGGTTCGAACGAGATCACGGTCGGGTTCGTCGAGATCACGGTAACGGGGGAGACGAGGATCGTGACGATCGTGATGAACATGATGAACACATAGAACACGTACGAGTTGGGGAACTCGTCCGTCATGTAGTGCGCGAAGTCCTTCCGCGAGCTGATCGTCGGCGTCGTCGCGACGACGATGAACGCGCCGATCGCGATCGCGAACAGGTAGTCGAACGCAGCTTGGACCCGCTTCGACAGGACGATGCCGTCTTGGAACGAAGGGGACTGCTGTCCCGGTTCGGTGACGTAGATCGTGATCAGGACGTTCGAGATGATCGCGCATACCAGTAGCGAGATTGCGAACAACAGGACGTGCTTCTGGAACACCCGGTGCGTCTTCTGCCGTACGATCGCGACGATGATCAGGATGGACAGGAATAGCGCGCTCGCGGCGCTCAGGTACGAGACGATGCTTGCGCTGCCGGCCAGGGCTGGTCACCCCGTTTCGATGCTGCACCAATACGCGTCCCGCAGGCTATTTAAGCGGTCCCAGGCTGTTATCCGACCCGATTCCACGACCCCGGTGTTCTCAACATTAAGAATCGTAGTGGAGAACCAAGCGGGGGTGGTTCATATCACCCGTCGCGAACAACTCTTCTGAATTCGGTGACTCTCCAACCAGTCGCTCCGCTTGGCATCAGCCGGGAAGACTTGGACCTATTGTCCCGCACGGTCCTGCGCCTCGGCGGGTATGCCGAGGGTCTCTTCGAGTTCCACGACTTCGGCTTCGACAAGAGCTACCTGCGGGACCATATCACGAACGTACACGCCACCTTGAAGGAGCTCCGGGAGAACGCGACCGCGGGCGGCGTCCCGCTCCGTCCGCCGAACATCCCGCCGGGCGCATTCTGGGAAGACCAGGGTGAGGTGTGGAACTACCTGCAGACCCTCCGCTTCGCGGCGGGCGCGACGATGATGACGGAGCAGTACAGCGCTCACATGCCGCGGGAGAACGTCTCGAAGACGATTACCGCGAAGGTCTACCGGGAATGCGTGATCGGCATCCTGGACGACCTGATCGACAAGGGCGCGTACTCGTACCTTGAGGCGAAAGACCTGCACCACATGGTCCTCAGTTCGATGTTCGACCCGGACTTCGATTCGACGTCGTTCATGAAGCGATTGGTCACGATGCTGCGCCAGGACCAGATCCCGTTGTTCGACTTGATCAACAACATCACCCGGGGGTTCAACATCCTCTGGAACCACTCCCCCCACGGGGCCGACTACTTCTATCAGATGGAAGTCATGAACGAGCGGGTGGCCCTGAGCCAGGCGCTCACGATGTTCCAGAAAGAGCCGAACTTCTCGGTCGGCCGGATGGAGAAGATCTCGGAGAGCTTCTACGCCCCGGACGACGCGATGAACTGGTGGGAGAAGCTCGGCGGGCACGTGAGCGTGGCGAGCGGCCACAACCTGATCGACATGGCCTTCACGGACCAGGTGTACGACCTGCGGAAGATGAAGAACTTCCTTGCGGGCTGGTACTACTACGACGCCGCCGTGATCCTGATGGACCACGTGTCGAGCATCCACCAAGACCTCCGGAACGGGATCGCGAACCTCTCGCTCATCGCGATGCGGGAGAAGGAACTCCGCGACCTGACGTCCCTGAAGAACTACAACCCGCATCTGACGATCGAGGACTACGACGCGCACCTCCGACGCATCGCCGACCTCACGTCGAAGGGGATCCGCCTCGCGACGACGGACGTGCACGACGAGAACCTCGTCTACCCATTCATGACGATCATGATGCCCGTCGTGATGATGGCCGACTGGATCGGCAACCGGGATGACATGATCCACACGTTCCTCGAGGCGATCGCGCCGACGATCAAGCGCGTCGCGGGCAACGGCAGCGTCCCGGTCCGGGCGGTCATGACGGTGGCGGACGAGGGCATCCGCGGTACCTGACGACCGACCCGCACGCCGCGTTCGGTCGGCCCGTGGACCCGCCCCTCCATCCGTTCGCCGGGCTCCGAAGAATCACCTTGTACCCAGGAAACGGTTATATAACCCGATTCGATAGCACGAATTGGGACGGCCCCGATGACGGGTTCGCACGATTTTGGCGTGGCCAAGGAACTGGCCCTCGTCGAGGCGCGAATCCGCGAGAGCATCGTTTCGGAAGAGCCGCTGCTGCATGACATCGCCTCGTACGTGATCGAGGCCGGCGGCAAGAGGATCCGGCCGACCGTCACGCTCCTTGCCTTCCAGGCACTCGGCGGCCACGATACCTCCCAGGCGATCGACCTCGCCGCGGCCCTCGAGATGATCCACAGCGCGACGCTCATCCACGACGACATCAACGACGGTGGGGAGATGCGCCGCGGCCGGCCGGCGGCGTACCGGAAGTTCGGCTTGCAGAACGCCCTCGTGACGGGCGACTTCCTCTTCGCCAAGGCGTTCGGCATCGGCGGGAAGTTCGACTCGGACATCGTCGAGCTGACCGCCCAGGCATGCGCCGCGCTCGCCGAGGGCGAAATCCGGCAGCAACGCCACGCGTACGACACGGACCTGACCCGGGACGAGTGCCTCGATATCATCCTCCGCAAGACCGCACTGCCGATGATGGCCGGCGCGAAGATCGCGGGCCTCATCGCAGGGGCGCGCCTCGAGGACGTCGATGCGGTCGGCGACTACGGGCTGAACCTCGGGATTGCGTTCCAGATCGTGGACGATATCCTGGACGTGGTCGGTGACGCGATCGTGCTCGGAAAGCGCCCGGGCACGGACCTCCGGGAAGGGAACGTGACCCTCGTCGCGATCCACGCCCTGAACGACGGCAGCCGCATCGACGTGCCGGCTCTCGCCCGGCTGATCCGCAAGCGCCGAAAGCAGGAGGCCGAGGTCCAGAAAGGCCTCGCGCTGCTGCGCGACTCCGGCGCGGTCGAGAAGGCCCGTCGGGAGGCGCTGACGTACGCCCAGATCGCGAGGAAGGCCCTCGACCCGATTCCGGACAGCGAAGCGAAGGCGAACATGGACCGCCTCGTGGACTACGTGCTGTCGCGCGACGCCTGAGGGGGCGCCGCGATGCCGACCCGGTACGACGTGATCGTCGTCGGCGCGGGCCCCGCCGGTGGCACGGCGGCGCGGTACGCCGCCCGACGCGGCCTGAAGGTGCTCCTGGTCGACAAGCGCAAGGAGATCGGGGTGCCGGTGCAGTGCGGCGAATACGTCGCGCAGAACGACGAGGTCCGGGCGATCTTCCCGACCGTCTCGGACCTGGAGGACCTCATGGCGGTCCCGTACCGCGTGCGCGAGGTCGACACCCCCGTGATCCGCATCTGGTCTCCCGCGGGGCGCCGCTACGACATCCCCTTCCGCGGATTCACCGTGCGCCGGGACAAGATGGATCAGGGGATCGCCGCCCAGGCCGAGGCGGAGGGCGCCGAGGTCGCGACGGAGACGACCGTCCTCCGGGTCCACGGGGAAGAGGTCGAGACGAACCACGGCGTCTTGCACGCGAGGGTCATGATCGGCTCGGACGGACCGCGCTCGACCGTGGCGAAGTCCGTCGGCCTCGAGTGGCCCGTCTCGGCGCCCGCGATGAGCGCGACTGCCGAAGGCGATTTCGGCACCGCGACGGACATGTTCTTCGGGAACCTCGCGCCCGGCGGGTATGCGTGGATCATCCCGAAAGCCGGCTGCGCGAACGTCGGCCTGGGCACGTGGGAGCATTTCCGCGGCAACCTCCGTGCGCTCTTCGACAAGTTCACCGCCGATCACGAGCTGGAGCCGGGCAAGGCGACGGGCGGCTTCGTGCCGGTCCAGGGACCGCCGCCGCGGACGGTCGCGGGCAATGCGATGCTCGTCGGCGATGCCGCGGGGATGGTCATGGCGACGAACGGCGGCGGGAACAACGTCGCGATGATCGCCGGGCGGATCGCCGGGAACACGGCGGCCGATCATCTCCTCGATGGCACGCCCCTCGACGCGTACGAGGCGCGCTGGCGTTCCGCCGTCGGCGGTCCGCTCGCTCAAGGCGTGCGGATCAAGCACCTCGCGGACCGCTTCTTCGGGAGCGACCGCCTCCTCGAGCTTTCGATGGTCCTCCTCGGTCGCCGGCGGATGGCGCGGGCGATCCGCTGCCAGCCGCTCTTCGTGCGGGGCAGCGCCAGTATCATATAGAGGCCCGAAGTATCGAAACGGGAACGATGGACTTTCAATTCCTCGGCGGAGCCTCCGAGGTCGGCCGCCTCGGGATGGTCCTCAAGAAAGGACCGATTTCCCTCCTGTTCGACTACGGCTTGCTCCCGCGAGATCCTCCGCAGTATCCGATTCCGGCGCCTCCCGTCGACGGGATGTTCGTCAGCCACGCGCACCTCGACCACACGGGGATGATCCCGTGGGTCACGCGCCGCCAGGACCTCGACGTCGTGCTCACGCCGCCCACCGCCGACGTCGCGGACCTCCTGTTGCAGGACAGCCTCAAGATCGCGGACGCGGAAGGCTTCGACGCGCCGTTCGACGACGGCGACCTCCGGACCGCCCGGCGGCGCTTCAAGACCGTCGACTTCGGAGACAACGTAGACATCGGCGACCTCGAGGTCACGGCCCATCCCGCGGGGCACATCCCCGGCGCGACGATGTACGAGGTGAACGGCACCGAGACCACGCTCTTCACCGGGGACCTACACACGCTCACGACGGACCTGGTCTGGGGCGCTCGGCCCGTGAAGTGCGACACGCTGTTCATCGAGTCGACGTACGCCGGGCGGCAGCACCCGGAGCGGCTCAAGTCGGAGCACGCGTTCCTGAGGAAGATCGAACAGGTCGTGAACCGCGGCGGCCTCGCCCTCGTGCCCTCGTTCGCGGTCGGCCGGACACAGGACATCTTGCTGACGCTCTCGAAGGCGCACCACGAGGTGTGGCTCGACGGGATGGGGAAGAAGGTCAACTCGATCTACGTCGAGAACCCCGAGTACGTGCGGTCCGTCAAGGCGCTCCGGAAGGCGATGAACCGCGTACGCGTCGTGCGAGGGCCGCGGGACGCGCAACTCGCGTTGCGAGGCGAGGTGATCGTGACGACGAGCGGCATGCTCGACGGCGGACCGGTCTTGCGGTACCTCGAGGAGATCCGTGAGGATCCGCGGAGCGCGGTCCTCCTGACGGGGTATCAGGTCGAAGGGACGAACGGACGGCGCCTCATCGACGAAGGCGTGATTGACCTCTACGGCGTCACGGTCGACATCAAGTGCGAGTGGCAGAAGTTCGACTTCAGCGCCCATGCGGGCCACGATGACCTGGTCCGGTTCATCGAGGGCTGCGATCCGCAACGTGTCGTGCTGATGCACGGGGAAAACCGCCAGATCCTGGCGGATGCTCTCGAAGGACGCGAGGTCCTCCTGCCGCAAGAGGGCCAGTGGTACACAATTTGACCACGAGATCGATTTCCGGATCGATCAGAGGCCGACGTTTCGGACGATCATCGCCCGCAACGCCTTCCCAACGTATTTCAGGAGGCGGGGTTCCTCTTTGATGAGCGCCCAGCCGACCTTCGACGGGAAGTCGATGTCGCCCTTGCGCTCGATGAGCTCGATCATCGCCGGGTTGTCGAAGATGTCGAATAGCTCTTCAAATTGGTCATCGTTCAGCTTGGAGAAGCTCTCGTGGATCGCCAAATCCTTGCGCAATTCCTTGCCGATGGACTTCGTCCACGCCCGATGGTAGCGATGCATCATCCGCGAGGAGTAGTCCCCCGTTTCGAGCGCCTGGAGCGCCGTCTGCGCCGCGAAATCCGAGCAGGTCAGCGCGGTGAAGATGCCCCCGCCGGACACCGCCTTCGCCTGGCATGCGGCATCGCCTACCACCAGGACGTTGTCCGCGTAGGTGCGCCGCGGGAACCCCAGCGGGATCCCGCCCGCGATGTAGAGGATCGGCTGGGCTCCCTTCGTGTACTGACGGACTTCGGGTCGAGTGAGCATCCTCTCCAGGTACGCGAACGCATTGCCCTGGCCGACGCAGAGACCGACGCGCGCCGTGTCTCCGCTCGGGATGATCCAGCCGAAGAATCCGGGGGCGATCTCGTTCCCGATGAAGAGCTTCACGAAGCCGGGATCGCCCCGGACGCCCGTCATCTCCACCTCGAATCCCGGGATGATCTTCTTCGGCCGCAGGATGTTGAACCACTTCGCGACGTTCGACCGAACACCGTCGGCGCCGACCAGGATCTTGCAACGGAGTTTCCTGGGCTCCCCATCCTGATCGATCACGACCTCGACGCCGCCATCGTCGCGCCTCGCGGCTTGCGCCTGCGCTCCGAGGAACGTGTGCGCCCCCTTCCGGACCGCGTCGGTCGCGATCGCGCGATCGAACATCGCCCGTTGCACGACGACGGCCTCCGTATCGCGCCCGTCGATGACGAGCTTGCGGCCCGAAGGCGAGTACAGCTCCGCCCCGTGGACCGCCCCGATGATCGTCTCCTTGCAGTCGACATACTCGAAGACCCGCGGCGTCACGAGGCCGCCGCACTGGATGGGCTCCCCGATTTCGCGGTGCTCTTCGACGAGCGCGACCTCGTATCCGGCCTTGGCGACTTTCCCGGCGAGGTAGCCCCCGGCCGGTCCG
>VBMM01000074.1 GCA_005878415.1 Methanobacteriota archaeon | reverse complement strand
CCGAGGAGGATCGCGCCAAGGAGGGGCACCGCCACGCTCTCGAACTCCGGGATGTGGAAGAAGTATGTCTCCGAGCTCGTCGTTTTCCAATACAAGGCACCGACGTCGATTCCGTATACAAGGTTGTTAGGAGCCCGAACAACCAGGGTGGGATTATCCGAGGAGGCGTCGACGGCCGTCGCTGCGCCCCAGGTCCCGCCCGTCCTCTTCTTGTAATAGAGCTGCGGCGCCGACGCAGCCACGTACAGCGCGTGGACGTCGTTGTTCACATCGATGCCGATCGAAGGTCTTGCGAACACCGTGCCTGAGGTAAGTGCTACCACCTCTTCGGTCTGCCATCCGCCGCTTGGGTAGTCGAGGAACCGCGCGTATATCGCCGTCGTCGTG
Organism: Methanobacteriota archaeon; assembly: GCA_005878415.1. Lineage (GTDB taxonomy): Archaea > Thermoplasmatota > Thermoplasmata > RBG-16-68-12 > RBG-16-68-12 > RBG-16-68-12. The sequence goes on along the minus strand of VBMM01000074.1, from coordinate 7,420 downwards.
CCGTCAATGACCTTCGCATACGCCACCCAAAGGTCCCCGTTCGCCTCGTAGGTCGTGGCCAGCGAGGGATACGAGCCACCCTGAACGGCAGTTGCGACGGTGTCGTACCCGGCCGTGCTGTCAGACCTCGTGAACTCCGCGGCCGCATCGCAGTTGCTCGTCGACAGATCCTTGCAGACCGTGTACTGAATCTCATTGGTCGCCGCCTCATAATACCGGGCGAGGCTGACATAGTCGTTCTGCGGCGAGACGTCAACGGATAGGCCCGTGTACGTGGAGCCCCACGAAACGGTGGACCTCCACGTCCCACCGGCCTTGTTCTTGTAGTATGCGGTCCCGCTTGTCTTCGATCCACTCCAAGCGATGTGAGGATTGTTGCCGCTGTCCGTCGACACGGTGGGCATGTAACCTGCGGACGCGTCGTCGATGCTTGCGACGGCCTGCCAATTCCCCGCGGAGGCGATGTCTGCCTGATTCGGATAGGCCACCGTCGACTTGGTGTATCGGACGAGGTTCAGGATGTTCTGGTTGCCCGTGGACGAGGCGGACACCCAGACGACATGGAGGTATCCGCTGGAGTCCATCGCGATTGAAGGCTCCGCCGAATCGTAGGAGGACAGGAGGGGACTGTCCGCCGAGCGGCCCGAGGCGAGGATAATCTGGCTGCCCCAGGTCGAGCCGCTCGTGTCGGCGCTGCGCATGAGGATGATGCGGTCCCAGAGGCTGGTCGAAGTTACGACGGCCAAGTCCAGCCAGAGATCCGACTGCGTGGCATCCGATCCGCTCGCGTCAATGAGGCGGACCGAGGGAGCGCCGGAGTTGAGCTCGGCGGTGGTGATCGCGTAGGTATACAAGGTGTTTGACGTCGCCGAAATCGTGATTCGGGTGTTCCACGTCGAGGGAGGCGTGAGGACCTGAACATCCACGTTTTCATCCTGACGATATCCCTTGACCTTCAAAGCATACGAGTCGGCCCCCGCTGGGACGCCTGACCAATCGTACCGAAGGTCGAGCTTGTAGCTCGTCGGTGGCGTGTACGTCACCGCGACAACCACGGCATCGAGGGAGATCAGGTTCGCAAACCCCCCGACCTGATTGTACGCTCCTTGCCAAGCGATGAGGTCTCCGGTGAAATCCGACGCCGCCCACGTGTGCCCGGTGCACGACGTCTGGACGAAGTACGTGTAGGCATTCGGGTCGGAGGTTGGCGGAGTCGTTGTGAATGAGTTTCCGCAGTAGGTCGCCCCGCCATCCCACGAGAGCTTCATTCCGTTGATCTTGTCAGCCCCGGAGGCGGTACCCTGGAACGCCTCGACCCCGAATTGGACCTTGCTGATCGATGAGCCGGACGGAATGTTGAAGCCGAACGTCTTGTAGGACACAATCTGAAGGTCGGTCGCGGAAGTCGCGTAGGCGTCGTTGCTCGTTTCCCCATTTGCACAGGTCGCCCAGGCGCAGACTGGCGAGGTTCCCACCGCGGTCGGATTGTTGCCAGCGCCGGCCTGAGCGCCAACGTTCGCTTCGCGATACTGAATGAACGCTCCGTCTTCGGTCTGGATGTCGTTGGGGAACGTCCCTGCGACTTTGCATCCGGTGCCGAATTCGACCGCAAAATACCCTATGTCCGCATTGTTGCCGCCCGTCACACCTCGTGTGAGTCGGAGGTTCGTCGACGACGTGAACTCGAGTGTGACCGTCGCGACTCCGGGATTGTCGTCGCTGCCGTAGGGCGTCCTCCCACCGCGGTAGTACATGCCCCCCGCGGTCGCAATCGCCTTCGTCGTGTCGATGCACGGAATTGCGACGTCCTTCTGGGTGTCGGCCGGAGCGAAATTCACGGTGCCCGACTGAACCGTTGTACTGTCCGTGAACGACACGAGGTACCACGTCAGGCCGATCGATTGCCCCGAGTTGGATCGATCGAACGTGAGGGTGAAGGCGTCCGTGATCAGCCCTCGCACCATTTTCTCGCCGATGTTGGCCGTGACTCCGGTGGCAGACGAGTAGGTGAACAGCAGCCACGACCTCCCGGTATCAACGCCTGGAACGGACGCGGTCAGGGAGCTGTCGCCATTTGCAAACGACAGGTCGCCGGTCTGAACCGAGCCATCGGTATACTCGACGACCTGCCACACAGCGGTGCCATCGGCAGGAGAACCCGCGGACACGAGGCTGAGTTGCAGATTGGTTGAGGTCGTGATCTTCGCCTTCAAGAAATCGTCGTCCCCGTAATCGGTGCCGCTCTTACGGTAGCTCACAATCGGGAAGCTCTTGGTCAGCGTTACCGACGAAAGGAGGACGTCCACCGTCGCGGACGACATGGTCGCGGACCCTCGCTGCACCGTCACGCCGCTTGCGAACTCCGCGACGTACCACTGAATCGCAATCGCGGGAGAGCTCGCGGCCGTGGCCCGCTGGAACCGCAGCGTCGTGGCGTCGACGACCGTCCCCGTGATTGCGCCGAAGCCCGGATTGGCGTCGTTGAAGTTCGCGCTGAAGGTCAGGAACGCCTTCGCCGTCACAATCGAGGTAATCGCGACATCGACCGACGCGGATCCCGCGGAGAGCGTGACAGAACCGGTCTGAATCTTCCGGGAAGGAGCGGCGTTCACGGTGTCGTTTAGCTGGTCGTAGAACACCACGTACCAACAACCGTCGGAGTTCGCGGCGTCGCACGCGGTCTGGCCGGCGACGTCGCCCGCCCGTACGACCTTCCGCTGCTGGTTGTAATTCGTCGTCACGGCGTTCGAGCCCGGGTCGACGATCGTCGGCTGGGGGCCGACTTGGACCCACGGGACAGAGAGAGGACTCGTCGAAGGGGCCACCTTGAACGAGGAGAGTTGTCGGACGAGCGCCGGCACCGCTGCAGTCGAGTCGGTCGAACCCCAGAAGTCCCCCGTTTCGACGTACAGGCTGGTCGCGTTGACGGGGACCGACAGTTCGATTGCGCGATAGCCGAGGGCGACGGTCACGGGCGAAACGGCGGTCCACGACCACTCGCCAGGGAACGAGCCCGAAAACGCGAGAACGGCCGATTGTGTGACCGTGCCATCCTTCCCGCGGATCTCCACGAGACGGTCCGCTCCAATTCCTCCGATCGAGTAACCGCTCAACGTGCTGTTGTCGACATCGAGGAAGATCCGGAGCACGTCGTCTCCGAAGCGAGGCGGTAGGGTCGTCGGGCCGATGTAGATGCTGACGCTTTGTCCTCCATAGGGAGGCGGGAATGTTCCGGGCAAAGTCGTGTTGAGCCAGTTGTCCGTGCCCCCGGGGAATCCGTAATCGGTGATCCCGTCCGCATCGTAATCGCCGTTCGTCTGGACATCCGGGATGCCGTCGTTGTTGAAATCGAACGGCGCTTCGCGGGTTCCGGCACGGAAGTGCCTCTCAGGATCCGCCCGGTGACGTCCGTGTAGAGGTACGTCGCCGCGCCACCGTGCAGCGCCCCGTATCGGGCGACGTCGATGCTCGGGTTGACGCGAGGCGTCACGTCGCTTGCGGCGTCCGACGAAACGGTCGTCCACTCGTCGAACGCGCCGTCAACTTGGGGGACGCCGGGGACCACGCCGAGATAGCCGACCGTGCGCGCTCCGGCGTTCTGTTGGAGTCCGACGATCGAATTGGCGAAGCCAAAGGGATGGGAGGGGGGAAGACGCACACCGAACGTCTCTCCCGTCGACCCGGTGAAGTCCCCCACGAGGGACAGGGGCGTCGTCGACCCCACGATGACCGACAGGGCGGGGAACGAGAACGTTACATCGCGCGATGCGGGAGTGACTTGGCCCAAGACGGTTGCGCCTTCCATGAGCCGCAGGGACACGGCGGACGTCGGAGGAGCCGTGCCGATCAGCTCGACCTGGAGCGAGTCCACGGAGACCGACTGGCCGCGAGCGGTGAGCGTCAGTTGGAGGAGTGGGACCCCCACACCGGCGAGGACGTCCGGGACTTGAGGGTCCGCGATCACGCTCAGCGTCCCGGCGGACGGACTGATCGGGAAATCGCTGGAGTCCGTCGTGCCGTCCCAAGAGGCGGCGTGGACGCTCGCGACGAGCGGAATCGGGGACGTGCTCGGCGATAGCCATTCCGCCTCGGCTTCAACCTGCGACCCGGCCGCCGCGGCCGGCGTCCCCGTTCCCTTGATCCATCCGTTCCAGTCCCGCGAATCGCGGTTCGAATCGAATTCCCACAACGTGCTCGTCCGAACGGTGCCTCCGTAGCCGGAGATGTCGATCATCCGGTCCGCACCGAAGCCGTCGATCCGGTAGCCGGTGGTCGCGGACCCGTCCGAGTCGATGAAGATCCGAATCGTATCCATCATCCCCGGCGAGGGACCACCTCCGGCGAGGGCGTTCCCGACGACCTGCACGTAGAAGGCGAAGGGTCCGAGGTTGTCGACGGTTCCGAAGCGAACGACATCGATGTTCGGATTCACAGCGGTTCCTGACGTCATCGCCTCCGTCGAGACGGAGGCCCAGTCGCCGAATTGCCCGTCGATGCGAATCGGATGGGAGGGACCTTGATACTCCGGCACCAAGAAGAGCGGCATCAGCAGGAGCGCGACGGAGACGAGCGGGATCAAGTACAGCTTCCATCCCGCATTGCGCATCATCCCCCGGACGCCGGCGGAGTGGAAACCGGCCGGTCGGACCCCGCCCAACCCGTTCGTCAGACCGTTCGTGCGTCCCAAGCCGTTCGTAATCCCGTTCGTGCGCCCCAGGCCGTTCGTCAGCCCGTTCGTTCGGCCCAGTCCATTCGTCAAGCCGTTCGTCCGGCCCAGACCATTCGTGAGACCGTTCGTTCGGCCGAGGCCGTTGGTCAGCCCGTTCGTCCGGCCGACGCCGTTGGTGAGGCCGTTGGTCCGCCCGAGGCCGTTCGTCAGGCCGTTCGTCCGTCCGCGGAGCCCGTTCGTGCGGCCCTTGAGCCCGTTCGTCATGCCGGTGCGCCGGCCGGCTCCGCGTCCGAGGACGAGCCCGTTCGTCATCCCCTTCTTCGTCGAGGGCTTTTCCGGGGGCTTCGGCTCCGGCTTCGGTCCCGGTTTGACGGTCGCCTTCGGCGGCGCGACGGCCTCCTTCGGCGGGAGGGCGAGTTCCTCTTGGACCATCTCCTGGATCGCGGCGTGGCCGAGGTCGTCGAGCTCGTCCTCGAGGGTCCGGGCTGGGGCGAAGCGGATGCCACAGTTCTCGCACGTCGTCGCGCCGGGCGCCACGGGCGCCTCGCACATCGGACACGGGACGGTCGGTCCGGCGGGGAGGTCCGCTTCCACTTCTTCCTGCGCCGCCCGTAGCCGACTCTCCTTCGCGAGGTCCGTCTGGCCGAGCCGGGCGTGGAGCTTCGTCTTGAGGACCCAGAGCCCCGGGTAATCCGGATCGAGGGCCGCGAGGCGATCGAGGGATTGCACGCCCCCCGCCGGGTCGTCCAGGGTCGCCTGGGCGGCGGCGAGGGCGAAGAGGGCGTCCGGATCGCTGGGATTCAGCTTGAGGCGCTCGCTCGCGATCTGCATGATGAGATGGAGCCGCTGGGCTCGCTCGTCCTGCGACTCGAGGACTCCGCCGCGGGACGGCAGGGGGGCGGCCGGCTTCGACGCCTCCCGCACGACCTTCATCCCGGCCTCCGTCACCTCGAGGATCCGGAACGAGGCGTCCGGGGCGGTGTCTTTCATGTGGAGCACGCCGATCTTCCGGACGATCCGGTCCCCGCTCCGCGATCGCTCGATCTCGATCACGCCGTCGAAAGGCTGATGGAGCGTCGTGAGCTCCGACGCGGAGTGCATGTCCTTCTCGACGAGGACGAGGCTCGTGAACCGAGAGCGGTCGAACTTCTTTTTCGCGCTCTGCGCAAACGCGTAGACCTGCGTGACCTCGTAGACGTTCGTCGCGGGCGATAGGATCTCGACCACGGCGCGTCGCGGCAACTCGCCGACGAGGCCCGCAATCGCGCGGCTCAGCGCCACGCCGAGGTTCGTCAGGTCGATCGAGGAGCGCACGACGATCCCGCGTTCCTCGACGTCCTCGACCGGCTCCTCGCTCCACGAGTACCAGTCGACGACCCGGAGGCGGTTCTCCTTCGTGACCGCGTCGAGAGATCACGACGAGGCCGCTGCCGCCCCCCTTCAGGCCCTCCGCGAGGAAGGTGAGCGCGAACCGCAACTTCTCTTGGCCCGGCGGGCCCTGCAGGAGGATGCTGGAGCCTTCGGGGAGTCCGCCCTGGACCATCGCGTCGAATCCCTCGATGCCGGTCGCGAGCCGCGTCGTGCGATCACCCCTCGAGGGGGCGGCTCAGGCCGCACCGCAACGCCAGGTCGGGATGGGCGCCGATGGCGTCCCGGAGGGCCCCTTCGAACGCGCCTTTCGCGGCGCTCGCGCCGAGGCCTTGCGCGCACACGCTCCAGAGGTCCCGGTGCACCGCGGCGACGAGCTCGCGCAGACGGTCGATGCCCCCGTCGCTGCCCGCGACCATCTGATCGAAGACCGCCTTGCGCAGCTCCTGGTGGTCCGTGGTGAGGCGGTGCTCCATCTCCGATTCGATCGACGGCGTGCCGACGAATCGGATCCGTTCGAAGAGGGAGTGGAAGTACGCGACGTAGAAGTCGACGACCTCGCGAAGCGGGCCGACGTCGTCCTCGAGGTCGAGCTCGAGGCGGAGGCGAGCGTTGCGGAGGCGATATTCGGACGTCCGGGAATCGTGCGGCCGCCGCTCGACGAGGCCGAGCTCCGCGAACCGCTGCAGGAACTTCGAGGCGGTCGTTATGTGGATGTGCAGGGTCCGAGCGACCTCGCTCGAGAGATGCCAGCCGCCGTCGCGCAGCCCGCGGAGGATCGGCAGGCTGTGCTCCCCCGAGAGGACGACAATCGTCTGTCGGAAAGCCTGCTGGTCCATGAGGGGAAACCCTTGAGAGAACGCGGCCGCGAGCCGGGACTCTATTCGTCGTGGAGCTAGGGGTTCATAAGGGAATCCCCGGGATTCTCACCTCCGATTATAATCGGCTGGAGCGAACATTTCGGAGGCCGCGGAATCCGGCGGGACCGTGTCGACTTGCAACGGCATCCCCACGCGGTCCTCTCGGCCCAATAGAAGCGGCCTTGCCGACGGCCCGAAGCAAGGTTGAAGTAGAGGCATCCAGTACCGGCGTCTCACGGCCGTCCCCGTCCGACAGTGAATACCTTCGACCGCGGCCTGCCCAGGGATCCGCGATGCGATACACGCGATTCGAGAAGGCCCGGATCATCGGAGCGCGGGCGCTGCAAATCAGCATGGGATCGCCAATCCTCGTGGACGTGCCGACGGGCGTCGTCGACCCGATCGAGATCGCATGGGTTGAGTTCAACAGCGGCGCGATCCCGATCACGGTGAAGCGCGAGATGTAGGCCTCAGTCGCCCGCCGCGTCGGGACATCGCTCGACCTCCGGGCCACGGTCGGATC
>VBMM01000104.1 GCA_005878415.1 Methanobacteriota archaeon | reverse complement strand
GGGAACACCGTGCTGATCTCGGGCTCCGTCGGCACGGGCAAGACCTCAATCTGCATCGAGTTCCTGATCCGCGGCGCGCTGAGCAACGAGAACTCGCTCTACCTGAGCGTCACCGAGCCGACCGACAAGCTCCTGAAGAACGTGATCCCGTTCGACTTCTTCGACGATCGCCTGATGAAGCAGGGCAAGCTGCAGTTCGTCGACCTGCCGAAGATCTACGCGGAACTCGGCATTGACAAGGAGGACATGGACACGGAATCGACCCGTCTGCTCGTCGACTCGATCGCGGGCCAGGTCGAGGAGCAGAAGATCCGCCGACTCGTGCTGGACTCCGTGACCTCCGTCTGCTACCGGATCAAGGACCAGGAGCGGATCCGGGACTTCCTCCTCCGCCTCGGCACGGTCCTCAGCGCGAAAGGATGCACCTCCTTGCTCGTCTCCGAGATCCGGTCGTCGGAGGAAGGCTACTCGCGGTGGGGCGTCGAGGAGGCCTTGGCGGACGGCGTGGTCGTGACGGGGAACCTCGAGCGACGCGGGGACCTTCTCCGCACGCTGCAGATCGTGAAGATGCGCGGGACGACACACAGCCGCGCGAAGTACGTCCTCGACCTCACGACGTCGGGCGTCCTGCTGGTGCCGCTGCTCAAGGGCGGGAGCGTGACCGGCGGTGGCTGAAGCGAGCATCCCGAAAGAAGTCGCGGACAAGCTCGCGGCCCTTCCGGAGGCGTCGGCGATCGCGATGCGGCTGAAGTCGGAGCAATACTTCGACACGATCCAGGGGATGCTCGATCGCTTCGCGGCGAAGAAGGAGCTCGAGGTCGTCTACGTCACGTCGACGATCCCGAGCCAGAGCATCATCGGCGCCCTCGAGGTCCTCGAGATCCCGCTGGAGCACATCTGGTTCGTCGACTGCATCAGTCAGATCATGATGGCCCAGATGAAGCGCCACCCGCACGCGATCGTCGTCGAGAGCCCGACGATGCTCGAGAACATCATGCTCAAGGTCGAGTTCCTGCTCGGCAAGCACCCGGACCGGGGCGCGCTCGTCGTGCTCGACTCGATCAACTCCCTCGCGATTCACAACAACACGAAGATCTTGAGCGAGTTCCTGCACATCCTCGTCAACAACCTCCGAGCCCGAGGCGCCTACACGGTCATCTTCTCGATGCAGGAATACGAGACGGAAGAGATCCGGAACATGCTCGTCCTCGTCAGCGACGAGACGGTCGAACTCGGGGACTGACCTTTATATACGATCACCCGGCCGGAACGACCCTTTCCGGGGCGCATCCGGGCGTCCATTTTCCTCCATGGGAAAGACCCCTTTATCAAGTGGTTCTCAGGTTCGAATATTAAGCGCGACACGTTTAAGAGCGTCGGGACCCCCCTGCGGAGGATGCGGCGAATGCCGCAGCGAGGACAAAACCATGAAGAGCATCATCCGCAAGGATGAGGCAGCCGTGTCCCCCGTCATTGCGACCATCCTGATGGTCGCGATCACGGTGGTGCTGGCCGCGGTACTGTACGTGATGGTATCCGGCCTGCTAGTCGGACCCGGCGCCACAAGGCCCCAGGTGACCTTCGGCTCGGTGGACCTCTCCGTCAGCCCCGGAAACGCGACCTTTCAGATCGCCGGGGTAACGCAGTCGGTCGGCCCAGCGAACTACAAGGTGAACTTGCAGATTGGAACAAACGCCGGAACAGCGATTGCGATGCCTACGACCAGCGGGTCGTACGTCAGCATCACGGTCGGTAGCACCGTCTACCGGATCTACTGGACCGACATCGGTGGTGGGAACACCATCAATGAAGGCGACCAGTTCCGCGTGGCGGGCAACAACGTAGCCCTCTCGCCATCGGGCTCGTATGTGTTCTATCTGCTTTGGAGCGACGGCGGCCAGATCCAGACCCGAAGCTGGAACGTCGCTTAGTCGCGCAGCACGAGGGCCTCCGGGCCCTCCCCTTTCATCTTTCTCTTCTCCACGAGGCTGGCCTCGCTCGCCGCTCGTGCGCCGACTAGCTCCGACCTCGGGACGCCTTGCGGCCGTCCGAGGGGTTCCGGTCCACCTATTGGCCGATTGTGGGTCCCTGGCCCGGTCTCGGGATTGGCCGACGGTTTCATGATTGATTTTCGAAACGACACCCTGATATGGTCCTCGGAGGCTCGGCACGATGCGGCGAATGCCGCAGCGAGGACAAAACCATGAAGAGCATCATCCGCAAGGATGAGGCAGCCGTGTCCCCCGTCATTGCGACCATCCTGATGGTCGCGATCACGGTGGTGCTGGCCGCCGTGCTGTACGTGATGGTATCCGGCCTGCTAGTCGGCCCTGGCGCCACGAGGCCCCAGATCACCTTCGGCTCGGTGGACCTCTCCGTCAGCCCCGGAAACGCGACGTTCGCGATCGCGGGCGTCACGCAGGCGGTCGGCCCGTCGAACTACAAGGTGAACCTGCAGCGCGGGACGAGCGCCGGAACAGCGATTGCGATGGCCACGACGAGCGGTGGATACGCCAGCGTCACCATCAGTGGCACCGTCTACCGGATCTACTGGACCGACATCGGTGGTGGCAACACCATCAATGAAGGCGACCAGTTCCGCGTGACGGGCAACGGCGTCGCACTCACGACGGCCTCATCGTATGTGTTCTACCTGCTGTGGAGCGACGGCGGCCAGATCCAGACCCGGAGCTGGACCGTCGCGTAGTGGCACGACACGAGGGCCTTCGGGCCCTCCCTTTCACCTTTCTCACTTCGTATCCGAAACGCCGCCCTCTCTCACTCCAGCATGGGAATTTCACGGGCGTACAATAAGCCCTTAATATCGTGGGGGGCTGGGCGACGACCGAAGCGTTGCGAACCCAGTTCACGATGATGCGCCGGTGCCGCCACCCCTCTCCCTCCGCGGCGACCCCGGCGCTTTTCCCTCTCCGAGGGGCATTCCACCGGAACCGCTAAGGCCACAGAACCCCTCGGTAACCTGTGCGCGGAGGGGACTCGATGGATCGAAGAGGGGCGGGCGACGGCCGAATCGGATTCGCGACGTACTTCGACCCGAAGCCCCGGAGGGAGCTCGCGGGCCTCGGGTGGTGGGAGGTCGCGGCCGTCGTGATCGTGGCCGTGGCCCTGAGTTGGCAGTGGTTCTTCCTGTGACGCCCGAGACCGGCTAGGCCGGACGGCTCACCATGTCCACTTGAACTCTTCGATCGGCAAGGCGAGGGAGGTCGTCGCGTCGGTGACGCGGCTGAACTGCACCATGAAGTCCGCCGCCGTCGAGGCGTCGGGCGCCTCGAAGATCACGATGGCATCCGGCTTTCCGAGGAGCCCGAGGAACTCGTGCACCATCACGTTGTTCGGGAGTTTCGGGTGCTTGAAGAGCCGCGTCGCATCCTCCCACTGGCCGGGGAGGACCCGGAGCTGGGTTACGAAGAGCATGGCCTCACGCGGCCGCCATCATCCGGAGGACGCTATATAACCGTGCCGCGCGGCCTCTAGGGCGCTTCCGTGTCGGCCCCGTCGAGGCGGTGGACGCGGACGTCGATCAGGTGCGACTGGGCGACGGTCGTGCCGAGGATCTTGTCGGACCACCGCTGCCGCGGGTCTCCGTCGACGACGAGGCCGGCGAGTGTGTCGAGCAGGGGGAACGCGAACCAGAACAGCTTGGGGAAGTTCCGGACGGCGGCTTTCCCCAGGGTCATGGGCCCGCGGAGCGATCGGACCTCGAGGCCGAGGATGAACTTCCCGAGCGTGCACCGCGCGGCCGCCTCCATCGCCGTCGAGTAGGCGTAGAGGAGGAAGCCTCCGAGGACGCCGTAGATCCAGGGCTGCCGGACCCCCCCGAGATAGAGGAACGACCAGAGGGGCGCGAAGATGATCGTGAGGTCGAGGAAGAACGCGACGACGCGTTTCGCCCAGTGAATCTGGAACGTCCGGTTGTGTCCGATGAGGTCGAAACCGCTCACCATGCGTGCATCCCGCGCTTCGAACGGCGTCTTGCTAGAAAAAGAATCCGTCCCCGCCACGCTTCCGTGTTGACAAAGCAGGGCCACTCAGATCGCCCATCATTCATCACAGGTCAGCATCGGTTCGATCATCACGGTGGCAGCCGAACAAGGCCCCCGTCGCTGAAAGGTTTTGTGTCGGAACCCGAGACGACGACACCTATATCTCCGGCCCTCCGCTTGGGCGGTCGGGTGGAGCCTTCGGCGGTGGTGGTTCGCATCGAAGGGGTCCTCGCGGACCTCGTGCAACCGGCCGACTACGTCCGCTGGGAGTACCTGTCCCGCCAGCGCCTCCTGGCGACCCAGATTGCGAGCTTCCGCAATCAGGCCCCGGCGCGGGTCCTCGACATCGGATGCGGGAATGGCGCCCTCTCCATGACCCTCTCGGAGGCCGCGGGGTTCGATCTCATCGCGATGGACATCCTCCCTCTCCGCACCTCCGCGGTCCAGGCCCGGAAACGCGGCCGCGCGAGGGAGGCCACCCTCCACGTCCTCCTCGCGAACGCGGAGAGAGGCCTGCCTTTCCGGGATGAGACGTTCGACGCGGTCGTCGCGACGGAGGTCCTCGAACACCTCGACAAGCCGGTCCGGTTGCTCGGTGAAGTCCACCGGGTCCTGCGACCCAGAGGCCGTTTCTTCATGACGACTCCCAATGCCGAGGCCCTCCCGTACCGGCTGTTGCGGTTCCTTCCGGACTCCGTCGTGCGCAATCTGGCAGGACCGCTGACGCACGGGGCCCTCCATCCAGAGCTCCTCCACGACGCCTCGCACGCGACGACGCCGAGCCATCCCGACGAGCATCGAAGAGAGGGTTTCACGCTATCGGAACTCGAGTCGCTCGGGGCCATGACCGGCTTGCGGGTCATCCGGCGCTTCACGTACCGCATCCCGCTCCCCGACCGCGTGATGAACTCGGTCCCCCGCCGGCTCTCGCGACGGCTCGCGGTCCTTGGGACCCGACCCCTGCCGATGGGCCTCCAACTGTACGCGGAGTTCGAGCGAGCGTGACAAGGCGATGTCCGCAATCCGACTCATTGCGTACCACGCGGGCCAGTGCGATCCAAAGAAGTGCACCTCGCGCCGCCTCGAACGGCTCGGCCTCATGACGTTCGTCCCCCGGCCTCGCTCGTTGCCCCGAGGTGCCGTGCTGCTCACGCCGAATGCGGAACGCGCCCTGTCGCCCGCGGACGCGCCGCGCGCGGAGCGACACGGCCTGGCGGTAATCGACGTCTCGTGGAAGCGGGGGACGTTCCCGAGTGTCCCGCACGCCGCCGCGCGGGCGCTCCCGTACCTCCTCGCGGCGAATCCCGTGAACTACGGCAAGCCGTTCGTCCTGTCGTCCGTCGAGGCGCTCGCCGCGGCGCTCGTGATCTTCGGCCGAGAGCCGGAGGGTCGCGCCATCCTCGCGAAGTTCGCATGGGGCGATCAGTTCCTCATCCTGAATCGTGAGCCCCTCGAGGCGTACGCGCGCGCGAGCGACAGCGCACAGATCGTCGCGGCGCAGGCCGAATTCATCTGAAACCCGGCGGCCCAAAGGTGCGGGACGCTGGACTTCACCCGGAGCAGTCCCCGAGTGTCGCAGTCCTTTAACGCCCGCCCTTCGGGGCGCGCATCGGCCCTTCGTCGGGGACCATCATGGTATCTTAAACACTGCCTGATGATACTCCGCCACTAGCGGCCATGGCGAAGCCATCAATGGGGAAAGGCATCGCACTCCTCTCTATCGGCTTGCTCATCAGTTTGGGCACGTTCTTCTCCGGCAGTCCCATCTTCCTTGTCGCCGTCGGGCCGATCGCTGCCGGAATCGCCAACATCATCGGCGCCATCCGGATGTCGAATCTGTGTCCCCGCTGCGGATTTCGTGGCCTCAAGCACCAGCGCCACGATCGAAGGGTTTGCGGTCGGATGTACCGGTACCGAGACGAGAACGAGCCGGGTGGTATCGGGACGGACCGATGTGATTGCGACTACCCCGCGGGCGAAGGTGTCACCTGGAGTGGGCCTATGAGACTCCCATCTCAGAAGTAGCCGAGAGTTGCGCCGTGATGATGGACGGCGTGGCATCCGAACGGGCGAAGGCTCGGCGAGCACACCGGCTTGGCTCATGAATTCATTTGAAGTCCGGTGGCAGCAGGTCCGGAATGCCATCCGTGATCTCGTAGCGATGGTTGCAGTTCTTGCAGAACAAGGACCCTTCGAGGATCTCGTCCTTCTCGGCCTTCACGGTCAGCTCGAGGTCGCCCTTGCAGACCGGGCAGCAGAGGATCTCCATCAGGTCCCGCTTCATCGCGCGCGGGAAGCGCGGGCCCGGGCTTAAGCCCATCGCGGTCCGCGCCGTTCGAGCGCTGCGCCAAAAGCCTCTTGCGATGCCCTCGCTTGTGGAGGACTCCGCGCCCTCCGCGGATTCCCGAGAACGGATATATAGGGGCTCCCTCATGGGCGCAACCTCCCGGAGGTTTGCCGCGTCTTGCAGGAAGAGAAAGGCTGGCTCCGTGCCCACTGGCGGACGGGCCTCATCCTCGTGCTGATCTTCGGCGTGGCCCTCTTCGTCCGCGTGTATTTCGTCTACGACCTCTCGTTGGCGACCGCGGCGCCGTCGCAATGCGATGCGAACTACGTCCCGAGATACTCCGGCGGGTCCGACTCGTACTACTGGGACCGCGCCTTATGTTATTCCTTCCAGACCGGCAAGGACCTCGGGACGGACCGGATGCTGAACTACCCGGTGAGCTTCCCGAATCCGAGGCCACCCCTCTTCCCGTGGTTCTCCCTCCTCGTCGGCCGAGCCCTCGCCCCGCTCTTCCACAATGCCTGGGACGCCGTCTATTTCGTGTTCCTCCTGTCGTCGGGCCTGTTCGGGGCGCTCATCGTGTTCCCGACGTATGCCTTGGGCAAGGAGGCGTTCGGCCGGAAGGCCGGGTTAATCGGCGCGCTCCTGATCGCGATCAGCGTCGGCAATCTTCAGAGGAGCAACTCGACCGATGCGGATCATGACGCGTTCACCCTCTTCTTCGTCGTATCGACGTTCTATTTCTTCTTGCGCGCTCTCAAGACGATGAAGGGCCGGCGTTGGGTCGAGAACTGGTTCCAGCGGGAGTCGATTTCCGCCGGCATCCGCGGGTTCTTCCGAGAGAACCGGACGAGCGTCCTGTACGCCTTGCTGGCGGGCCTCTCCGTCACCGTGATCGCGTTGGCATGGCAAGGCTGGGCGTACGTCAGCGTGATCTTGCTCGTCTGGTTCGCCGCGGAGATGTTCGTGGACCGCTTCCGCAACGAGGATCCGATGGGCGCCTGGATCCTGTTCACGATCGCCCTCGCGACGCCGATCCTCCTCGCGTTCCAGTGGTACTACGTGCGGAACAACATCCGCGTCTGGTTCGACGTCCCGGCGTACCTCTTCCTCGCGTCGATCGTCCTCGGCCTCGCCTTCACCGTCACGCGCGACTACCCGTGGACCCTCGTGATCCCGAGCACGCTCATCGCCGGCGCCGTCGGCCTCGCGGTCGGCGTCGTCGTGAACCCGACCCTTGCGAGCGCTTTCGTCACCGGCGCGGGCTACTTCATCCAGTCCAAGCTCGTCACGACGATCGCAGAGGACCAGGCGCCCGGGATGTCCCAGCTGATCCTGAGCTTCGGCCTCTTCACGTTCGGGATGAGCCTCCTCGCGATCGCGTACATGTTGTGGCAGATCCCGCGGCGGCGCGAGCCCGCGTACCGGATCGCGGTGATCTGGACCTTCGTCGCGGTCTTCATGGCGATCACCGCGGCGCGCTTCATCTTCAACGCTTCCCCCGCGTTCGCGATCGCCGCCGGGTATGCGATCGACCTGGTCCTCGTCCGGGCGGACTTCGCGGGCATGCGGCGCACCTACCGCTCGCTCGCGGAGGGCAACTGGCGCAACGCCGTGCGGAAGTCCCTGAAGGTACGGCACGTCCTCGCCGCGCTCGGCGTCGTCTTCCTCGTGCTCGTGCCGAACGTCTGGTTCGGGCTCGACGCGGCGATCCCGTTCGAGCTGAAGGCGCAGTACGACCGCCAGGTCGCCTCGACCCTGCCGTCGTTCCTTCGCGCCCCGGGCTACAACCCGAGCAGCAACAGCCCATTCTACTTCGGGGCGTTCGGGTACACGCTGCCCAAGCCGACCGACTACTATCCTGCCGCCTGGACGTGGTTCCGCACGCAGGACGCGGACGAACCGCCGGAGCTGCGGCCCGCCTACCTGTCGTGGTGGGACTACGGCTTCGAGGCAGTCGACCGGGGCGCCCATCCGACCGTGGCGGACAACTTCCAGAACGGCTACGCGCTCGCCGGCCAGTTCCTCACCGCGCAGAACGAGACGCAGGGCATCGCGCTTCTCGCGGTCCGCCTCATCGAGGGCGACTTCCGGGCGCACAGCCTGACGATCGGCCCGAAGGTCCGGGACATCCTGACGGCGTACGGCATCTCGGCGGACATCTTCGCGGCCGTCCTCGGCCATCCGAACGTCTACGTGGCCGTCGTACTCGCGGACCCGGTGAGGTACGGCGTCTGGGACTCGAACATGCATCCGCTCAACGCGCAATACATCCTGCTGTCGCACCTGCTCACCGCCCGCTTCGGCGAGGAGCGGATGGTCGACCTGTACCACGCCCTCCGGGACGCGACGGGCACGGACATCGGCTACTTCGCGGTCGACTCGCGCCTGTTCCCGATCAACGCGCAGAACACGGGCATCTTCTACGCACCCGTGAAGCTCTCGGATCACCGGGTCATCCAGCTGGCGGACGGCCGCGTCCTCGCGCCGGACTTCTTCCAGATCTTCGTGAACACGACCCGGGCGACGAACATCCAAATCCAGTTCCTGCAGCCCGGGGACCAGGTTCGCTCCTCGCGGATCGCGTACCAGCCGGCCTTCTACGATTCCATGTTCTACCGCGCGTACGTCGGGTACTCCCCGACGGAGATCGGCTTCCCGAACAACCCCGCCATCCCGGGATTCGATCCGGGGATGCAGGCATTCCCGCCGGTGCCCGCGTGGAACCTGACCCACTGGAGGGTCGTCTATCGTACGTCGTACTACAACCCGTTCCCGGACGTGTCGAACCACACGGACGCGTGGCAGGCGATGAACTACCTCGACGCGCAGAAGAAGCAGGCGGACATCCAGGCGGGCAAGATCAAGGGGACGGTCGACCTGAGCACGATCAGCAGCATCGCGAGCGGCGTCGTCTTCCTGCGGTACTACGACGGCGCGTGGGTCAACGGCACCGTTTCGGCGGACTCCGTGCCCCTCGCGGGCGTGAACATCACCGTGACGGACGAGATCGGCACGCCGCACTACCGGACCGTGACGGATGCGAACGGGCACTACAGCGTCCTCGTGCCCTTCGGCAACGTCACGATCACGGCGTCCGTCGGGAGACCGTCGACGAACATGATCGGGACTCGCACCCTCGCGACGGCCACCCTCGCGGTGTCGGAGGAGCAGGCGATGCGCGTGCCCGCGGACTCCGACGGCGACGGCGTCCCGGACTGGATCATGACTCGGGACCTGAACGTCCCGGCGCACTCGGAGAGCGGCACACTCTACTTCGACCTGGACCGGAACAGCGCTCTCCAAGCGGGCGACGCGGTCCTCCCGGGCGCCGTCCTCACCTTCACCGACAAGGAGTTCCCGTATCAGCGGACGGTCACGAGCCGGCCGGATGGCTCCTTCACGGTCTCGAATCTGCCGCCCGGGACGTACGCCCTCACCGTGCAAGCGAACGGACGGACGGTCCGGGCCGCCGACGGCACGATCGGGACGGCGGACGTGACGGCGAACGTCGCGGTGCCCTACGCCGGCATACGAGGCATCGCGACTTCGAGCCTCGGCGGATCGGTGGCGGGCGCGACGATCGACGGGGTCGATGAGACGAACGGGACGACCTTGCACTTCACGGCGGGCAGCGACGGATCGTACGCGCTGCGGCCCTTGATGGCGGGGAACTACACCCTCACCGCGGCGTCCGGCGATCTCGCATCGAACCCCGTCCTCGTGCGCGCGGCGAACGTCGACGTCTGGCTCAACCTGACGCTCCGGCCATCGGGCACCGTGGCCGGGACGACGACCGTCTTCGGGACGGCCCGGCCGTTTGCCAGCCTCGAATTCCAGTCCGCGTCGGATCCGTCGATGGTCCGCACGGTCACGTCGGACGCGTCCGCCCGGTACGCGATCCGCCTTCCGGCGGGGGAATGGTTCGTCAGCGGACGCTCGTACGACGGCACGACGCTCTACGCGACGTTAGGCCGGGTCCTCGTCGCCGCAGGGGCCACGAGCTCCCTCGACACGATGTTCGTCCAGGGGGTCCGGGTCACGGGCACCGTCTTCGATCCGAATCCGGCGGTTCGGAATCCGCAAGCCGTCGTTGCCTTCGCGAACGGCGCAGGCCAGCGCTGGCTCACCACGAGCGGGACCGGTGGCTACCTCGCGCTCCTGCCCGCGGGCACGTACGACCTCCAGGCGTTCAACGCCGTCGCGGCCTCGTTCGGATCCATCGCCCTGCTGGCGAGCCGGACGGTCGACATCCGGCTGGTCAACGCCTCGGAGGCGGTCGGCGGGTCCGTGTACCGCGACATCGACGGAAACGGTGCGCTCGATCCGGGCGAGGCGATCGCCGGCGCGCGCATCGCCCTGACGGACGACACGGGGGCGCACGTCTCGCTGACGACGAATGCGACGGGCGGGTTCTCCGTCCCCCTCTTCGGGAACCACACCTACGCGGGCTCCGTGTCCGCCGTGGGGTTCGAGACCCGCGCGATCCCGGCGTCGTCGCCGGCGAGCCTCCGAGCGCTCCTGCCGATCGCCCTCGTCCCGACTCCGGTCGCCGTCCAAGGCAGCGTGGTCCTGGACGGTGCCCCGCTCCTCAACCGACCCGTCACCGTCCGCGCGGTCGCAATCGGCGAAGGCGCGGTCACGCAGACGACCATCACGGACTCGAACGGCGGCTACGGCTTCCGCCTCGTCCCGGGCACGTACGACCTCCTCGTCGACGAGAACGTCTCGACGACTCGGGACTGGCGCTACCAGAACGCGGGATCGGACGGCATCGACGTGTCCGTCGCCCAGGCGTCTCTCGCCTACGACATCGCGATCGTCACCCGCACCCGGGTGACGGGGAGCGTCACCTTGTCCGGGGTCCCGCAGTCCGCGTCGCTGTCCTTCGACGGTCCGGAGCACCGCACCGCGGAGGCGACGACGGCCGGGTTCGTGGTCTACCTCGTGCCCGGATCCTACGCCGTCTCTGGAATCAAACAGATCGTCCCGGACCAATACGCGTTCATCTCGACCGCGACGGTGCCTGCGACGAACCTGACGTACGCGCTCGTGAAGGCGACTCGCGTGGCGGGACACGCCCTGTTCAACGGCGCGGGCGTCGTCGGGCCCATGCCCGTCTCGTTCGCGCGCGCGGAAGGCGGCCGGGTGAACGTCTCCACGGATTCGTCCGGCGCATACGCCGCGTACCTCGTCCCGGGCAACTACACCGTCACGTTGACGGGGACCAACTCGGCGACGGAGTCGGGCGCGCCGCGCTTCTACACGTACGCCTTCACGGGCGGCCTCACGGTGGCGCCGGGGGCGGCCGACATCGCGCTCGACCTGTCCGTCTCGCGGGACCTCGACAACACGACGGTCTCCGGAACCGTGAGCTTCGGCGGATTCGGCGTCGACGCGACCGTGACGTTCACCGCTCGGGGAGGCGGCGCGATCGCCGCGACAACGTCGTCCGCGTCGAACGGCTCGTACTCGGTGGGCCTCGCGCCGGGCACGTACGACGTGTACGCAGCGCGTTCCCTCGGGAGCGCCGTCTCGTTGCTCCGGATCACGGTGCCGCACGCGGCCCAGAACACCCGGAACTTTCCGCTGGCGAGCGGGTTCATCCTCTCCGGCGTCACGACGAGCGCGCAGGGCGCGCGGACGTCCGCCTCGATCACGATCCAGTCCGCGGCTGTCCTCGACCTGACATCGGACGGGAGCGGGTCGTACTCGACCGTCCTCCCGGCGGGCGTTTACGCCGTCACGGCGACGAAGACGGGTACGGAGAACGGGATCTCCGTGTCGTACCAGGCGACGACTTCGGTCGCGCTGCAGTCGGACACGGTCGCGAACCTCGCCCTCGAGAAGGTCGTCTCGCGCTCCGTGGTCCTGTCCTGGGACGCATCCCAGCGGCAGACGATCTCCGCCGGCTCGTCGGTCACCTACACGATCGTCGTGCGCAATACGGGCAACGTCGCGGACACCTGGTCGCTCTCCGGCCGTCCGGCCGACTGGGAGTTCTCCTTCGCGCCGTCGACGGTCTCGCTGAACTTCGGGACCTCCGGCACGAGCGCGAGCGTCGTCGTGACGCTCACGAGCCCCTCGGACGCCCTCGTGGACCACGGCACCATCACCCTCGTCGCAACGTCGACCACGGACGGCACGACCCAGGGCAGCGTCGACGTCCAGGTCGACATCGTCCGCACCCGGGAGCTCTCCCTGTCCCTCGATCCGACCTCGGGCGTGTTCGACGGCCGCTTCCTGAACTACACGCTCACGATCACGAACTCCGGAAACGCCGCCGAAACAGTCAACGTGGAGATCACGAACCCCGATGACCTCGCGGCGAACGGCTGGATCGGTCGGCTCGGCACCGTGGGCGGGGCGGCGACCGACATCCGCCTTTCGGGCGTCACGGTCCCGGCGAACTCGACGACGAAGGTGCGCCTCCAGTCGCAATCGTCCGGGGGCGCGAGCGGCGCGACCGTGATCGTCCGAGCGTCCGCGCAAGACTCGATGGCGGTCTCCTCGACGGGTTTCTTCACGCTCCAGATGCCGGTCCTCGCCACCGGAGGCATCACGGTCGGCGGGCCGGACATCGCCCACGAAGCGCCGCTCAACCTGCAGCTCGTCGCGGCCGTCGTCGCCGCCGTGGCGGCGGTCGGAGCGGGGCTCTTCCTCACCCGTCGGAGGCGGTGAGGTGGCACCGCGCACGGTGCTCCTGGGGGCGGCGGTCCTCCTGGTGGCCCTCGCGATGGCGATCCCGCCCGCCGCCGCGCAGGTGCCGCTCGTCCCCGGGCTCACAGGCCCTGCGTCCCTCGCGCCGGGCCAGACCGCCGCGTACAACCTCACGCTGTCCGGCGGGCCGACGGGCGCGGTGACATACACGGTGCGGTGGCATGTCGAGGGCCCGGACGCGGCCGGCGCGCTCCCGGCCGCTTCGAACCCGACGACCGAGACGCACAACACGACCTCATTCCGGCTGAACATCACCGCGCCGCCGCGGGACACCGACGTCACCCTGGTCGTGATTGTGAGCGCCCTCGTCGGGACGACCTCCGAGAACGCGAGCGTCGAGAAGTCGATCGTCGTCATCACGCCCATCCTCCTGTCCGCGACCTTCCGCAACGACGGGACGACGTCGGCCGTCAACGTCACGGTGCGGTTCTACGTGGACGACGGGCTCGTGGGCTCGCAGAAGATCGCGAGGATCGAATCGCACGCGCAGGCGACCGCGTCGTTCAACTACCTCCCGATCGGCATGCAGCCCGGCACCCACCGCGTGCGGATCGAGGCCGACCTCGACGGCAACGGCATCATCGACTCGTCCCGCGGCGAGGCCTTCGCCTCGGACCTGTTCTATCGCACGACGCCGGGCCTCGGCACCGGGTGGACAATCGCCATCGGGGTCGCGGTGTTCCTGCCCGTCCTCATCGCGACGGTCGCGATGCGCCGGCGGCAGCGCGCCTGATCACGCGGACTCGATAAGCCAGACGTCCGAATGGTTGCGTAGCAACATCCCGAGCTTCGTGCGCGAGATGCCCGCCCGCTTCAGGAGCGGTTCGAGCTTCGCGTCCTCCGGAAGCTGCACCTCGCCGTCGACCCATGTGGTCGCGACGGGCTCGTATCGGACGACGCGATCGCCGACGCGGACGCGAGCCGCGGCCGCCTCCCGGAACGTGTGGAGAACCACGTGGACCGACGTGACGGCGGTCGGCCGGACCTTGTGATTGTAGTACTGGGCGACCTCCCGGTGGACCGGGGCGAAGGCGCCGACCCGCTTCGCGTACTCGCGCCAACCGCGTTCGAACGGCGATCGCAGGGTCGACATGCAGTGCTCCGTGACGGGCCGGACCTCCTCGAAGGTCGATAGGATCGACTGTCCCGTCGTCAGGGCGGACAGGAACTCAGGCCACGTGCCGTACTCCTCCTTCGGCATCGAGTTCGCGAGGTTCCTTGAGAGCGAGAGGAGGTAGTTGTTCAGACCGCTCACGCCGACCTTCGCGGCGATGTCCTCCAGGAACAAGTGCGTCGCGATCTCGACGAACGGGTTGCTGTCCGGGATCCGCGATTCCGCCATGCTACCGGTCTCCCTTGATCCTTGCGCCGCGCATCACGAGGGCGTAGACGCACTCGTAGTTCCGGAGCAAGGCCCGGACGTGGTCCTCGTTGATGTTGACCTGGGCGACGTTCTTCGGGGAGATCTTCGTCTCCCCGCTCCAACCGCGGGTGGCGAGGAGGTAGCATGCGAGGGAGTTCCCCGAGACGCTCACGTTCTTCGCAATCTCCTCCCGGAACCGTTCGTGGAAGACGCAGAAGTTGCACACCGCGATGTTGTGGACGTTCTCGTTGTACTCGCTCGTCACCGCGCGATCCGCAGGGCTCATCCGGCCCACCGCGAAGCGCGTCCGGAAGATCGTCGGGACGTAGCAGCACTGCCGCATCGCGTACAGATAGCCAACGACGTCCCCGTCGACGTCCGTCACGGCCATGTCCGTGAGCGGCGTGACCTCGCCCTCGATGCTGAAGGCCGTGCGGCCCTCGCGCACCGCGACGTTGAACGACGTCCACCCGAGGTACGCCTCTTTGCCCATCCGGCTCGCGAGATTGTCTCCGACCCGCTGCCAGAACTCGACGACGCCGTCGGCGCCTGCCTTCTCGATCATGTCCTCGATGAGGGACGCGAGAGCGATGTCGATCATGCGGGAGCTCCGATCATGGGATCACACGAACGAGCTGAGCACCTGTTTCAGGTAGGCGCGCCACTCCTTTTCCGCCTTCACCGCGACGGTTTCGCCGCGCAGGTCTCGCAACTTCTCGACAATAATCGTCACGAAGCGGTCCCAGTGCCCGGCGGTCATGTAGGGCGCGGTCGTGCCGACCTCGTTGTACGCCATCGGGACGATTTCCTGGAGCGGGCCGGGACCCACGAGCGCTCCGAGCCGGGACTGGAGGAACTGCGCGATCTCCTTGTTCTTCTTGAACTCCTTCGTCTCGCCGAATTTCTCGACGAACAGGATGCGGGTGAGTCGCTTCAGCTCGCCCGCGACCGCCTCGTCGTACGTGGCGAGGACCTCGGGCGTGATCGGCTTCGACTCGAAAAGATGCCGCACCACGATTGATGTCTTCACGATGTTCGCGAGGACGCCCTGCATCTTCGTGATCTCCACGGGCTTCGTCGTCAAGAAGACGAGGAACGCCCGGTCGCCGACGCCCGAGATGATGATGGTCCCCGCCTCGAATTGCTGGACGGAGATCATCATGTTCTGGCCGCCGAGCTGGTTGCAGATGTGGGCGAGGTTCCCCTTCAGCAGATTCAGGAGCCGGTATTGCCGCGGATCGAGCCGGTTCGGGATCGAGGACGAGAAGATCCGGCCGTCGACGCCGAGGAACATCGCGATGTTGAGGTCGTTCTCCTCGCGCGCCCGCTTGAGTTCCGTCTCGAGCAGGTGCTTCAGGTGGCCGACCGTCTCGGCCCCCATCGTCTTGTCGACCGTGCCGGCGTAGGGCATCTAGCCGCCCCGCTTGAGCCCGTACGAGTTGAACAGGATCTGGAGGGCTTCCTCGGGCGAGTAGTCGTAATCCCAGCTCCGCTGCATCTTCTTGATCCGCTCGACGACGCGCGCGGGCGCCTTCATCGCCTCCGCCGTCTTGATCGCCTCGTCGAAGGTCTTCGCGTGACTGCGCGTCTGTTCCTCAGGAATCGGAGTCGGGCTGGCG
>VBMM01000103.1:14759-19526 GCA_005878415.1 Methanobacteriota archaeon | reverse complement strand
CGGGTGCATCGGATACCCGCAGCCGTTCTTCCCGCTCGCCAAGTCGATCGAGAAGGGCGCGGAGGGCGCCGCAGAGGATCCCCGCTTCCCGCCACTTCGGCCGGATGAAATCGACCGCATCACGGTGGAGGTCAGCATCCTGACGCCCCCGCAGCTAATCGAAGTGAAGAAGCCGAAAGAGTTGCCGAAACACCTCACCGTCGGCGTAGACGGGCTGAGCGTTGCCCAAGGCCCGTACCGCGGACTCCTCCTGCCGCAGGTCGCGACGGAGTACCACTGGGACGCATCGGAGTTCCTGTCGGAGGCGTGCATGAAGGCGGGCCTCCTCGCCGATGCATGGCTCGACCCCGAGACCCGGGTCTACAAGTTCCAAGCAGAGGTCTTCGGCGAGGTGGAGCCGCGCGGGGCCGTCGTGCGCCGGAACCTGGGGGCGGCGCATGCGAATCATTAGAGGACGCGTCTTCTATCGAGGTCGCCTCGAGCCCTTGAGCCTCGGCATCGACGAGGACGGACGCATCGCGGCGATCAAGAAGGTCCTGCGGGGCGAGGAGGAAGTCGATCACGGCGAGGCGGTCATCCTCCCAGGCTGCGTCGATCTCCACGTTCACATGCGCGATCCGGGACTCACGGACAAAGAGGACTTCACGAGCGGCACGCGCTCCGCGGCGATCGGGGGCGTCACGACCGTGGCCGACATGCCGAACACGCGACCCGCCGTGACCCGGCCTCGGATTCTCGAGGACAAGATCTCCCTGCTGCGGGGTCGGGCTTGTGTCGATTACGTCCTCTACGCCGCACCGCAGGAGGCACGGGCCGTCGCATCCCTGGCCGACGCGGCCGCGTTCAAGATCTACTTGGCCGAGTCGACGGGAGGACTCCAGGTGGAACCGGGCGCCGTCCCGGACATCGTCGACGCCGCGGGACGCGAGAAGAAGCTCGTCGTCGTCCACGCGGAGGATCCGTCGATGTTGGCACGAGAGCCGGGTCGCGACCTGCGCGGTCATTCGACGGCCCGGCCGAAAGAGGCCGAGCAGAAGGCGATTTCGTCCCTCGCCCGAGTCTCGGCATCGGCGAGGGTTCACGTCGCCCACGCGACGTGCCTCGAGGCGCTGGATGCGGCCCCTCGGGGCGTGACGACCGAAGTCACGCCCCACCATCTCTTCCTGGACTGGACCCGGCCGCTCGGGGCCCAGGGGAAGGTGAACCCGCCGCTCCGATCGCGCGAGGACCGCGAGGCCCTCTGGGAAGCGTTCCGCGCGGGCCGCGGAGACATCGTCGCGAGCGACCACGCGCCGCACACGCTCGAGGAGAAGGACGGACCGTTTGAGGAGGCGCCCGCGGGGGTGCCCGGAGTGGGCTCCTCGTTTCCGCTGTTGATGCGCCGCATGCGCGCGGGCGACATCGAGCTGCAGCGGCTCGTCTCCGCGATGGCCACCCGTCCCGCGGAACTCCTCGGCATCCGGAAAGGATCCATCGAGGTCGGGAGCGACGCGGACCTCCTCGCGGTCGACCCGCGCCGGATCGAGAGGATCACCGCCAAGCGGCTCCGCGCGAAGTGCGATTGGACGCCCTTCGAGGGGATGGAAGGGTGCTTCCCGCTGGCCGTCTACCTCCGAGGCGAGCCGATCGTCGAAGAAGGCGAGCCCGTCGCGGACGGGAGAGGACGCCTCCTGCCGGTTTCCGCGTGATTCACGCAGCCTCTTCGATCGCGTAGTAGTATTCGCCCGCGGATTTCTGCTGGCGGTCGAGACGCGAGTCGAGCTTGTTAATCCTCGGGCGGTTCGTGTCCGCGTCGCGCCGGAAGCTGATGCCCACCATCTTCAGGAACGCGTTCATCCCCTCGCGCATGGGGAACGGCCCCTCCCCCAAACCGTGGCGGCCCGGATCGCCGGAGAAGACCATCAGGCTGTCTGATACCATGTCGATGAAGTAGACATCGTGGTCGACGATGAGGCCTGTCCGGGCTTCCTTCTCCATGACTCTCCGGATCGTCCGCGCGGCCTCCATGCGCTGGTTCGAATCGAGGTACGCCGAGGGCTCGTCGATCAGGTAGATGTCCGCATCCCGACCCAGGCAGAGCGCGATCGCGACGCGCTGCAGTTCGCCCCCGGACAGCGTCGAGACGTCCCGCTCCGCCATGCCCTTGAGGCGCAAGGGCTGGAGGATCTCCGAGTCGAAGTATCCGGACTCCGCCTTCTTGCCGACGGTGTTCCGGAGCAGCTCCCCGACCGTGCCCTCGTAGGCGGACTCGAGGTACTGCGGCTTGTAGGACACCTGCCACTTCCCCGCGACGGATCCGGTCGTCGGGGTCTCTTGGCCGGCGAGCATTTTCACGAACGTCGTCTTGCCGGTCGCATTCGGACCGACCACGCCGACGACCTCCCCCTTGCGGAGGCGCCCGGGGCGGACCGTTAGCTCGAAGTCCTCGAACCGCTTCGTGAGTTCGTCGAACGTGACGAGCGTCTCCGCCTTCCAGTCGCCGCGCGGGGGCCGGGTGTCGAACCGGATCTCGCGGTCGCGGAAGCGGATGTTCTCTTCCTTCAGATACCCCCCCAGGTAGACGTTGATCGCGGTGCGGACCGGCCGCGGCTGCGCGATGATCCCGTAGGCGCCCTCCTCGCCGTACATCAGGAAGACGGTGTCGGCGAGGAAGTCGAGGACCGCGAGATCGTGCTCCACGACGACGACGTACTTCTCCTTCGAAAGGGACTGGATGACCTTCGCGACCCGGAGCCGCTGGTAGATGTCGAGGTAGGACGAGGGTTCGTCGAAGAAATAGATGTCCGCGTCCTTGAGCATCGTCGCGGCAATCGCCATCCGCTGGAGCTCCCCGCCCGACAACTGGGAGATGTCTCGATCGAGGAACGAATCGAGCTCGAGGGACTCGGAGAGCTCGGGCAGCCTACCGCGACGATCGATCTTGGTCAGGAGGTCTCGCACGCGGCCCGAGTAGACCTTGCTCAGCTTGTCCACATATTGCGGCTTGATCGCCGTCGTGAGCCGTTTGTTCGCGATCTTCTCGAGGTAGTCGTGGAGCTCCGTGCCTGCGAAGTAGTCGAGGACCTCCTCCCAGTACGCTTTCTTGCGTCGATAGTGGCCCAGGTTCGGGGCGATCTCCCCGCTGAGTAGGCCGACACAGGTCGTCTTCCCGATTCCGTTCGGTCCGAGGAGCCCGATGACCTCGCCCTTCTTCGGGACCGGGAGGCGGAAGAGACGGAAGGCGTTCTTCCCGTATTGATGGACGAGGTCTTCCTTCAGGGCCTCGGGCAGTCCGATAATCCGGATCGCGTCGAACGGACATTTTTTCACGCAGTTATGCACGACCTGTCCGGCGGCGGTGTACGTCTGGTCCTGCTCGACTTCGAGATTGAAAACTTGTAGTTTTTCGACATTGCGAATCTCAATGCCGCGGATTGGCGCATAAACAAAATCGCTGTCCACAAGATAGTGACTGGCTGTTCGATTCCGACTGTCCGAGAATTTCACTTGCAGCAATGCCGCCATCCGTTGCGAGAATTCCGCGGTCACGTGAACATGGTACGCGCGACGCTTCCCCGGAGGCGAACTCGTCGTCACACTTGCGGCGATTCCCAGTCCACCGAGAATCTCCTGAACCTGGTAGGCCAGATGAGGAGACGTCGTGACAACGCCAAAATAGTTACCCCGGAACTGACGGTGGCCGTCGCCTCGCCACAACCCGCGGATCAGTTCTCCTTGGACAGCATTCGACGCCCCCATGAATGCCGGGGGAACATGCTTCAAGTCGCACTTTCTCCCGAGAGAGCCAAAGACCCGAGCCAAGACCGCCGAGTCGTATCGAACGCTCCGGCCAAGACCGGTGTTCTTTGCTTCGTACCCCTGAAGGCCGAAAATCCGATGAACGATGCGGCGCACATCGTTCCGATAGTTCTGCTCCTTTTCGTGGAACGAGAACACGAGGCGGCGGTCATCGGCGGATCCTTCGGAGAGATAGTATCCAACGAGCCTTCCAAGCTCCGGAGTCATTGGGAGCGAAATCAGCTGCTCCGACCACTCTGGATATCTCCCCCCTCGGAGGACCATGGGGATTGGCACATCCCAGGAGTCTTGCGGGATCCCCTCTCGACGTCTGGGTTTCACGAGGTAATCGCCGGCTTTCAGCTCAGTCGGCCGGACCCAACGGAGGATTCCACTGGCCTTCTCAAGTCGGCGGCCACCTTTGATAGGCCGTCGAATGACAGCAAGGATTGGGTGCTCCTCCGTAACTTCAAGGGGGTCGGGTTGACCGGTGACTCTGATCCGATACATCGGCCCGTCGTACATCCGCGTCTGTACGCCAGTCACCTCACGGTATCGCCCCTCGTGGGTGAGAACCCGGATGCCCGCTGTCATCCTCTCGATGGGAACGACTCCTGAATCGGTTGAGATGGGAACCCCCGCCGGCAGGCAGATACCGCAGGAGATGCAGGTCTCCTCACTGATCGCGGCCTTCGTGGTCTCCGGATCGATCCAGATGACTTCCGTGCCGGTCCGTTGCGGCGGGCAGAACGCGATGCATTCGAGATGGCAGCGCTTGGGCTGACACCGATCCTTAAAGACGACGGCGACGCGCACTGCGAATTCGATGGACCGTGAGCTATTTAAACATATGATGGAGAGGTCGAATTCCCAGAACCTTTATCCGACTCGCGACCATCCATTCCAATGTGATGCGATGATCCCGGGCGGACGCGTGAACCCGCGGCAGATGCGCCAGGCCATGAAGCGGATGGGCATCGAGCAGGAAGA
>VBMM01000103.1:0-14718 GCA_005878415.1 Methanobacteriota archaeon | reverse complement strand
CAGGGTCAGAAGATCTGGACCGTCGTCGGCGAGCCGATCGTGCGGGACCGCGCCGGTGCCACGAAGCCGACCGAGAGCGCAGTCCCGTCGATACCCGAAGAGGACGTGCAGCTCGTCGCGGAGAAGGCGGGCGTGTCCGAGGAAGAGGCGCGGAAAGCCCTCGAGGAATGCGGCGGGGAGCCCGCCGAAGCGATCATCCGCCTGATGAGCCGATGAACATCGAGCGGGTCCGCACCATCCTCGGCGTGTGGGCGCCGATGGGGATCGGGCTATTCATCATCGCGACTTCGATCAACTTCTACCTCACCGCACAACTCGCGGACAACGTCCTGGTCCGCAATCTCGAAGCGTGGCGGCTCGTGTGCTCCGCCGGAGCGTTCTTCGTCGGCGGCGTGCTTATGCTCTCGACGTACGGAAGGTACCAGAAGACGAAGGCGGCGCGGCGCGAAGCCGCCGCGTCATCCCCCGCCCCGGCCCTTCCTCCGACGCCACAGCAGGATCGGGACCAGCAGAACGACGGCGATGATCACGACGGTCAGCAGCCCCCAGCCGGTGGTTGACACGCCGAGCGGCCCCGTCGCCGTGTAGGTGGCGTGGACCGTCATCGGACCCTGGACGGTCAATGTCAGCGTGGGTTGCGCGGACGTCGCATCGCCCGTCCATCCTGCAAAGTTGTAGGTCGTCCCTCCCTGCGTGACCTGAGCCGGCGCTTGGAGCGTCACGGTGGCCCCCGCGGCATACCATCCGCCTCCTTCGATTGTCCCGACGTCGCTCACGACCGCGACCGCGTACTCGGTCGACCAGTCCGCGGTCGCCACCTTCGGGCCGTCCATCAGGATGCCGGACGACACGGCCCCGGTGCCGCTCGCATCCCCGGTCCAACCCACGAACGCGTACCGGACACCCGTCGCCCCGGGAACCGAGGTGCGGCTCAGACCCACGAACGCGGTCGTGCCCTCGTCGTACCAGCCGCCCCCGCTTGTCTCTCCGTAGGGGGTCGTGACCGTCAGGTAAAACTCGGTGCGGAAATTCGCCTCCAAGCTCATCGCGCCGGAAAACTGAATCGGGTGGCCGAAGGAGCCGCCGTCGCTCCAATTCACAAACGTGTAACGAGCCCCGGGGGCCGATTGCGATGGGGGAGCGAATACGAAGTGGCTGGACCCCAGCTCGAACCAGAAGGTCTGCGAAGAGGAATACTCGACGTCGTCGACGAAGAAGTGAATTCCCTCCGATGAGGTTGAGACCCGGAGGGCCCCCTCGCGGATGAACGTCGCGGTCAGAGAGAGAGGAGCCGTCGGGACGACGGAGTGGGCCCTCGCCATTCCGTCGCTCCACGACTGCCATTCGTACCGGGCATCCGGCGTGTCGTCCGGCTGCGGAGGCGCCTCGAGCCAATGGGGCACGCCGTCGTCCCACCAGAACATCGTCCGAGCGGCAATCGACACGTTGTCGACCAATACCGTCCGCCCCTGCGGGCTCGTGCCGATGGAGACTTGGTGCTGCTTCACGAAGCGAGCGGTCACAGTCAGGTCCTTATCGGCAGTGATCTGATGGGTCATGGCTCCACCGTCGCTCCATGAGAGCCACAGGTACTGGGAGCCTGGACCAATCGGGATCGGGGAGGAGACCGAGACGGAATGGGTCGAGCCAATCGTCCAATTGAAGGTCTCGGGGCTTGCCGCCGTCACGCCATCGACGGTGACGGGCAATCCCGCGGGATCCGTGGTCACGGTCACGGTCGCAACGGGGAACCCGGGACTTCGAGCGTAGTAGATGTCGAAGTCGTCGCCGCGGCCATCCGTCCAGACGACGTAGATGTAGTTGTTCGGCCCGGCCTCGATCGCGAAGTAGTCTCCGGGGCGATCGTACGAACCCGGGGTTTCCGCGGATGTGACGCGAACATTCTTGGACCACGTCCGGCCGCCGTCCGTGGAGTTCGAGTAGAAGATGTTCCAGTTGCCGGTGCGCCGGTCCTCCCAGGCGGCGTGCACCGTGCCCGCCCGGTCAACCGCCAGGTCCACCATGTATTGTTGGGAGTTGTCCGTGTTGTCGTTGATCCGATGGTTCGTTCCCCAGGTCTTGCCGCCATCCGTGGAATTCGCGAAGTAGATGTCCGGATTGCCGTTCCGGCTATCGGCCCACGAGACGTAGATCGCGCCGGACTTCGGGTCGACGTTCATCGCGGGGAGCGGATATTGCGGGAAGCCGCCCGATGCGGATCCATCCCGGTGGTTCACATGGACGATCGGACTCCAGGTCTTGCCCCGGTCCGAGGAGGATTCGAACAGGATGTTGCTCGAACCGAAATTCCACCACGTGAGATAGACGGTTCCGTTGGCCCCCGCCGCAATGATCGTGCCGAGGACACTCCCCTGGCTGCCCGGGTTAATGATCGGCGCCCAGTGGCCGCCGTCGTCATCACTCCACGTCACGGCCAGGACGTTGCCCTCGTCCCATGCGGCGTAGAGCCGTCCTTGAGAATCGAAGCCGATGGAGTCCTTGTCGACGAGGCCACCGTGCCCTTGGATGTAGTGCACGCTCCCCCAGTTGTTCCCTGTGGTCGTGTTCGACACATCGAGGCCGGAGTTGCACGGCGGCGAGCTCCCGCCGTTCGGGTCGTATTCCAGATATCCGTAATGGAGGCGATCCGTGGGGTCCATCGCCATCCAGGGATCGGAATCGCGGCAATTGTCATTCGGATGCGTCCGATTCATCAGGATGTTCGGAGCCCAGGTCTGGCCTTGGTCCGTCGAGTACGAGGCGCCCACCCGATAGCCGGCGGCATCAGGCCCGTTCGTCTCCTTCCAGCCGACAAAAACCGCGCCACTCTTGTTGATTTGCATCGTCGGCTCGACCTGCCACGCGTACGGCGTCGAGTGGTCGATGATGTCGATGTTCGGGATGAACGGATTGATCGAAGTCGGAGCCGGGCTCGCCGCGGTCGCGCCCAGGAGGGAGGACGAAGTGCCCGAAGCGATCGAAGGCGCCCATACCGCCAGAGCCGACGCGACGACAATCACGACTAACAGAAACGCAAGTGACCTCAACTCTCTCCTCTCCCCGCCCGAGCGAGGATTGGACCATCACCGCTTAATCGTTTTGCTTGGGCATCGTGACCCGCGAAGGATTAAATACGATGCCTCGGTTGAGAACGCCGCTAGGCTTGACCGGGGGGTTGGGCGTCCCCTTGTAGACCCAAATCGTCCTCATGGGGCGGTGACAGTCGGGGGCGGTGCTCCCAGTCTGGCGCTGGTCCGGATGCCGACGTTGAGGTTCTGTCCTGCGGGGCTGGAGGCGGCAGGGAACGCAGCTGGAGAGCGGTGGTCCCTGTCCTGACCGTGGGGAACGGGTCAGGCACGGAAGTGAGCAGCCTAACCGCGGACTACCAACGCTCGTGGGAGTGCGGGACCGAGGCGGCATCCGGGTCACCCGGCGTCGGAGCTGAGCATCCACCTCGATGGCCTAGCTTCCGGCTCACCGCTCGGTCAGCTTCATCTGCTTCGTCTCGAGGACGAGCGTGCCCATCCCGAACCGATCGATGATTAGTTCGCGGAGGATCTCGTCGCGGAATTCGTTCCGGCGCTCGGAGACCGCGTACGCGGGTTCGTTCGTGGGGAGCTGGAGGCCGACCTTAATCAACCCGCGTCGTGCCTCGTCGCGCTCTTCCCGAGGGGCCGCCGGCGCATCGATCGCCCCCACGAAGCCGCACTCGCGCAGCTCTCGGAGGAAAATGGGCCGTCGGAACAACTTCTGGAGGACGCCGATCGCAAGCCGGACCTGCTCGGTCTCGTCGCGCGTCGAATCCCGACACCGAGAACCGACGGCCTCGTAGAGGTTCGCCTCTCGATGGGCCGACGTCGTGTAGACCTTCGCGGGCGGGATGTTTTTCTCGCGAAGCACGCCAAGGTCGCTCAGCGCCTTGAGATACCCCGTCACGAAGAGCCGGTGGAAGGCGTAGCCGTCCTGTTTGAGCTGCTTCGTGAGGGAGCTAATCGACCGCTCCCGTTCCCGAATGTAGGAGACGACGAGATCCTTGAGATTCCTCTCCGGAACGAACATCGGCCCCGCCCCTACGACCTGGTAACAAACCGGATAACAAATAAACGTTTCCAGCCGAAGGGTTGCTCACAGACCGAGTGCAAAAATCATCTTATGGATGGGGTACACTGGGCCCTGCCACTCCCTCTTACTCCCCCTTTCTTTTTTTGGTTCACCTCCCTCGTGCCGCGATCGACCATCCTTCCTGCGGAGCGGCTCGTGGGTACGCCGATCATCGCTCGAGGGAACAGGACGTGTCGAGGCGAGTCGAGAATCGTGCCAAAAGACTAATGTGCGGTGCCTGACATCTCAGCGGATCGGAGCGGGGAACCCGTTCCAAGCGAGTCAGGAGGCAGCGCCGCACGGTCTTTCGTCGCTCCCGTCTCGTCGTCACGGTCGCACTCGCCGTCGTCCTTCTCACGCAGCTCCCATCGACGAGCCCTCGCGGTTCCGCCCCTCCGGCCGCGCCGGCGGGCCCCATACTGACGTTCCGCACGGACGCGACCGCCACAGAAATCCGCGACGCCGGGGCAGAGCTGCTTGAATCATACGACGCCTATCGCGTGGCGCGCGGGCCCGCGACGAGCATGGACGAACTCGCCCTCGGGAGTCGGCACTCGGAGGCGTTGGATCAGGCGTCCGTCCTCGACCTCGTCAACGGGCCGGTGGACATCGGGACCCTCGCCTCCGTTCGGCCCGTGTGGACCCTCGACTCGAGCGGCCATGCGGTGGGGGTCGTCCACTTCCACGCACCGATCAAGGCGGAGTGGGGACCCTCGCTGGAGGCCCGCGGAGTGACGGTCCTCCGATACCTGCCGCAAGACGCATTCGTGGTGCGCGGTTCGCCCGCCACCCTGGACGCGTTATCGTCGCTCCCGTTCGTCGACTGGGTGGGTTCGTTCGATCCCTCCTGGAAGCTGCAAACCGGCGTGCCGACCTCCGGCTCCGTGGACGTCCGGATCGTCGTGTTCCCCGGCGACGCGCCCGAGGGGATCGAGGCATGGCTCGGTCATCACGACATCCTCGGCGGCAACGACGGCATCCGGGGCTCGTTCGGCCAAGGCGACTTCCGCTGGGTGCGCGCGGAGGTCCCCGCCGTCCTCCTCCGATTGCTCGCGGACCTCCCCGCCGTCGAGTTCATCGACGTCGTCGAGCCAGTGCACTCGTTCAACGCGCAGACCGATTGGGTCGTCCAGACGAACCGCACGTTCGCGAACGGGACCGGGGACTATCGGTACTGGCAATACGGCCTCGATGCGCGCGGCCAGGTGATCGGCATGGCGGACACCGGGCTCGACTACGATGGCGCTCCGTTCCGCAACTCGACCGCCACGATCACGCGGGGCGACATCTACAACACGACGGACATGGGCCGCCGCAAGGTCGTGCGGTACGTGAACATGGGCGTCCTCACGGGGCAGCTCACCTGGCCCGGCGGGGGCGGCGTGTGGGATCCCTGGTCGATCAAGGACTGCGATCACGGCCACGGCACCGGGGTCGCGTCGACGCTCGCGGGAAACGACAACGGGCTGGGCTCGTCCCCGAACGATGGTGACGCGCTCCAGGGGAAGATCTACCTCGAGGACGTTGGCGGGTTCCAGGGGATCGCGGTCTGCCCGAACGAGGGCCTCATTTACCTCCCGGAGGACTACAACGACCTGTTCGGACCGCCGGGCCTCGTCTACAACGATGCGGTCGCGCCGGTGCGCGTCCACAGCAACAGCTGGGGCGCGGACACGAACGTGTACGACGTCCAGGCGCGCATGGTCGATGCGTTCGTCTGGGCGCACCCCGACATGACGATCCTGTTCGCCGCCGGGAACGCGGGCAGCGGATCCGGCACCGTCGGCACGCCAGGCACCGCGAAGGACATCGTGACGGTGGGGGGAGCGTACAATCCCGATTCGGTGCTGGCGGGCGCGCAGAACGACCTCGCGGCGCTCAGCAGCCGGGGGCCGACGATCGACGGACGCATCAAGCCCACGATCCTGACGATCTTCGATGGCGACTCCGCCATGTCGGACGGCGACCCGCTCAGCGGCACCGGCCTTCCGGACCAGCACTGGGCCGGGACGAGCTATGCGACGCCGGCGGCCTCTGCGGCGGCCGCGATCGTCCGCCAGTACTTCGTCGACGGTTGGTATCCGGCGGCGCGGCCCGTGCCCGCGAACGCCATGAACCCGAGCGCGGCCCTCGTCCGCGCGATCCTCATCGCCTCGGGGGCGCAGGTCACCGGCAGCGGGACGGT
The DNA here is from genome assembly GCA_005878415.1 of Methanobacteriota archaeon. GTDB lineage: Archaea > Thermoplasmatota > Thermoplasmata > RBG-16-68-12 > RBG-16-68-12 > RBG-16-68-12. Next base: position 8,432 of record VBMM01000103.1, on the reverse strand, counting down.
CGCCCGGTCGCCGAGCGACACATGGCCCAACAACGAACAAGGGTTCGGGCGGGTGCTCCTCACGAACGTCCTCCCGATCGCCGCCGCCGGCGACACGTTCCGGACGCAGGTCATCGACGGGACCGCGGGGCTCCTCACCGGAGACGCGTCGGTCTACACGTTCCACGTCGGCCAAGCCGGACGCGTCAAGTTCGTCTTGGCGTGGAACGATTACCCGGGCACCCTCGGCGCGTCGAAGGCGCTTGTGAACGATCTGGACCTCGAGGTCACCGCACCGGACGGCACGGTGTACCGAGGCAACAACTTCGCGCCGTTCGCCCAGGGGCAGTCGCTCGCCGGCGGGACGTTCGACACGACGAACGTGGAGGAGGCCGTGATCCTGAAGAACGCGATCGCGGGCGACTGGAAGGTGAAGGTCGTCGGCTCGAATGTCCCCGTCGGACCGCAGCCCTTCGCCCTCGTCGCGACCGGAAACCTCGACGGCGCGTACGGCCGGGTCCTCCTCGACCGCGCGGCGTATTCCGAAGCGGACACAATCCGGATCGCCGTGGAGGACTCCGACGCTCCGTCCGCGGTCGTCCACGTGACCTCGGGAGTCGAACCGGCCGGCGAGGACGTCACCGTGGCCCGCGGTGGCCCCGACGAGACGTGGCGCGGGACGATCGCGACGGCGTTCGGCACCCCCGCGGCGGACGGAGTCCTGCAGGTCGCGGAAGGCGACACGGTCACGGCGGTGTACCAGGATTCGTCGCCGCCGCATACGGCGACCGCGCAGGCCGGCGTGCTCGCGAGCGGCCCGACGATCCATGACGTCCGCGCGACCGACATCGGCGCGTTCTCCTCGACGATCCGATGGTCGACGAGCGAACCCGCGACCGGGGAGGTCCGCTATGGGACGGACCCACTCGCTCTCACCCTGAACGCAAACGTATCGGACCTTCGCCTGGATCACGCAATCCCGTTGTCTCGGCTCGTCCCGGACACGTCGTACGACTTCGAGATCGTGTCACGGGGCCGGCTCGGAAACGCGACGACCGACACGAACGCAGGTCGCCTCTACGCATTCCGGACCCCCGGCCTCGGCGACGTGCTCGTGGTCGTGGGCGGATCGTCGTTTCCACCGGAGCGCGAGGCGTCCTATGCCGCGGCGCTCGAAGGGAACGGGTGGACGTGGTCCATGTGGCGGGTCGCAGAACTCGGCCTGCCTCCGCTCGGCACGCTGCAGGCCCGACGGGCGGTCATCTGGCAGGTCGGCCTCGAGCAATACCCCCCGTTCAACGCCTCGGCGCGGGCCCTCGTGAAAGCCTACCTCGACGGCGGCGGCCGCCTCGTCGTCGCCTCCCACGACACAGCGTGGGCTCTCGGGAGCCCGGACTCGACATTCTCAAGCCCGGAGAGCACCGCGTGGGTGGGCGGGGTCCTCAAGGCGACATTCGTATGCGACCCCGTCACGATCGCCACGTTGGACGGCGTCAACGGCGATCCGATCAGCGGAGCGTACACCGGCGGAATCGGATACACGCCGCACCGGGACGGCGGGGCGGACGACGAACTCGCAACGAACGCCGCGGGCGGGACGGTCTCCCGCGTGTGGACGGACGATAACTCCGTGCAAGGATGCACGCCTCAGAACCAGCCGGTCGGTTTGCGATGGATCTCGTCCTCTGCCAACGGCACGGCAGGGAACGGCGCATGGGGCGGGACGGCCTCGCGACTCGTGTACTTCGCCTTCGAACCGACGGGGATCGACTCGACCCTCACGAATCTGAACCCGGGGAGCCCGACGCGCGCCGCGATCCTCGACGCCGCGCTTCGATGGCTCGTGAGCACGGCGACATCGACGACCGACCGCGATCATCCGGACGTGGCGATCACCTCGCCGAACGGCGGCGTCTTCTCGGGTCCCTCGATTCCGATCGACTGGACCGCGACCGCGTACGGGACCGGCGTCGCCATCGCGGGCTTCACCCTCGCCGCGAGCGCGGACTCAGGGCAAACGTGGACGACAATCGCGACCCTGCCCGGGGCCGCGCGGACCTACACCTGGGACATCACCGCGGCCGAGAACGGGGACCGGTATCTCCTCCGGATCCAGGCGCAGGACGACGGAACGCCATCCCTGTCCGCGGATCACCGCACGGATGCGACCTTCGAAATCGCCCGTCCCGGCGGCGACACGGACGGACCGATCCTCTGGGCGGGCAGCGTCCGCGTCGCCCCGCGGCCCCCCGGCGCCGGATCCACCGTGGCGTTCCGCGCGACGGCCGACGATCGGAATCGCGCCGCCAGCACGGTCGCGGCCGCAGAGCTCTTCGTTCAGGTCGCGCCGCCAACCCCCGCCGCCAACGGAACCGGCCGTCCAATGACCGCGGTCGACGGCGCGTTCGACGCGACGGTCGAGAACCTCTCGTGGCAGGGAGGCCTCGCGTCGGCCCCCGGGGCAACGTGCGCATGGGTCCATGCCCGGGACGCCGCGGGGAACTGGGGGCCGTACGCCTTTGACTGCTTCCTCGTCATCCTCCTCGGGCCCGACGGGGTCCCGCCGGCAGCGGCCGCCGCCGACTCGATCCGCCTCACGAACGGAATCAACGACCTCGAGATCGGATGGCTCGCGGCCTGGGACGAAGGCTTGTACGGCGGCACGACGGAGTATCGGGTTCTCCGCTCGAACGCGCCCCGCGGTTCGTACGCGGACATCACCGGGCCAATCCTCGCGAACGGCTCGAGCCGCTATGCGTTCGTGGATCCAGGTCGCGGCAATGACGCTTCCGATTACTTCTATCGCATCGAGACGATCGATGCCGTCGGGAATCTGGCGAATGCCACGACGCTCGCCGTGAAGGCCCATCTTGCGATGGGGGCCGGCCTGAACTTGCTCGGGATGCCGGCGGACCTGACGGACCCGGCGTTCCTCGATTTCGCGGCGGGCCGCGCGTGGGCGGACGCGTGGACGTACGACGGATGCGGAGGCGGCTTCCAATGGGCGTCCGCGCGCCCCCTCGATCCTACGTCGTTCGCATTGCCGGCCGGCCGCGGCTTCTGGATCAACGGGACGGCCTCGGACTCCCTGCTCGTCCTCGGGATCGTGCCGGAGATTGGGCAGGTGCGACTCTGCACGGGATGGAACCTGGTCGGCCTCCCGGGCCTCGCCGTCGGGATGACGGTCCAGATGCTCCGAACCGCGACGGGCGCGGACGAGGTCTTGGGCTTCGATCCCGCGGGGCCGTATCACGTCCGCGATCTGGCAAGCGCCGACGTCCTCGTGTCGGGCCAAGGCTACTGGGTCCACGTGCCACGCGAGGCGACATGGACCGTCGCAGGCTGGTGACCTCAACCATCCCGGATGTCGAAGACGTCGCTCTCCGGGATCTCGTAATAGAACAGCGATTGTTCGAGCTCTTTGTCCTTCGACATCTCCCGGTCGATTTTCTCTCGCCAACCTTTCTTCAAGGCGACCCGAAATCGCTTGCCTTCCTTCTCGAACGTCACCTCGGGCTCCGAACCCGGCTCGAGGGAGATGTTCCCCTTCCCGAACGTGCAGCCGCTCGAAAACTGGATCCCGTCCAAGACGCATCGCATCGGCGGGTCGGGTTGGCTTCGCACCGACGCCGTCAGCCCCTTGTAATGGCCGAACCGTCGCTTGCCGACCGCGCCCATCCGCAACCCCAAGGTCACGTAGACGCCGAGGTGGCCGTGGAACCGCTGGAGCGCGGCGAGTTCCTCCGGGAGGTCCATCCCTCCGGGCCAACGCGTGGCCCGGAATGAACCTTCGCGCAGGCTCGCACTTTCGCACACCTCTCCCTGGACCCCTTTTAATGGGCCGCTGCCGTAGGACTCGGATGGGTGAGGAGTCTGCGCCTCCCGAGATCCGGGTCCTCGGATTCGGTCCGGCCGCGCACGGCCCAGCTCCAAGTCGAATGTCCGGAATGCGGAGCGCCTCTCGACCACGCCGACGGCTGCGTTCGCTGCCGCGCGTGCGGATACTCGCCGTGCGCATGACGCATGGGTGCGCATCGTTGAATCTCCAGTGGAAACGGCCGCACCTAGAATCAGGCGTGATACGGACCACAGTGGAAGGGAGACTCGAAACGATATGAGTGCGCCCGATGCTGCGCCGCCTCCGAGCCGGGGGAGCGGCGTGCTCGTCGAGTTTCCGCAGGACGAACTGATCGCGAAGTGGGAGGAGTTCTTCGAGGAGATGGGCTACCTCTCGAAGATCATCTCCGTCGCCGACCGCTATCCGGAGGAACGGACCCTCGCGGTCGCGTTCGACGAGATGAACCGCTTCGACACGGACATGGCGATTTACCTTCTGAGGCACCCGCTGAACGTCCTCGCGGCCGGGGAGGAGGCAGTCCGAAGGCTCGTGCCGCCGGGAGAGGAGATGGCCCTAATTCATCTGCGGATAAAGTCGTTGCCGCGGGATCGCCGCGTCCCAATCCGCGACCTGCGGGCGAAACACCTCGGACAGTACATCGCGGTCGAGGGGCTCGTCCGAAAATCCACGGAGGTACGACCGCGCGTCACGGACGCTCTCTTCCAGTGTCTCCGATGCGGGACGGTCCTCAAGGAACCTCAAGATGGACAGAACTTCCGCGAACCGCTCGAGTGTTACGAGGAACAAGGTGGCTGCAAACGTTCGGCGAGCGCGACGAAATTCAAGCTCCTGACGGAGACCTCCGTGTACCTCGACACACAGAAGCTGGAAATCCAGGAGGCGCCGGAGGGACTCCGCGGAGGGGAAGAACCCCAGCGTTTGACGCTGTACGTCGAAGACGATCTGACGGGACGCATCACACCTGGACAACGCGTGATCTTCAACGGCATCCTTCGGAGCGTTCAGAAGGGGAGGCCAGGAGCCCGCTCGACTCTGTTCGACATTTTCATGGACGCCAACTCGATGGAACAAGAGCAGGTCGAGTTCGAAGAGATCGAGGTGACGGAGGAAGACGCCCGCCTAATTCGGGAGGCCGGTGCGGATCCGGACATCTTCCGGTTGATGGTGAACTCCGTCGCACCGTCGATATACGGTCTCCACGTCGAGAAGGAAGCGTTGGCGCTCCAGGTTTTCAGCGGGGTTCCGAAGGTGATGCCCGACGGGAGAAGGATCCGTGGGGACATCCACATCCTGCTTGTCGGAGATCCCGGTTGCCTGGTCGGGGACGAGCGAATCGTCTTGGGAAACGGGACGGTCGCGAAATTGCAGGACCTCGGTAGAAATCACATGGACCGCATCCGGACGCAGGTCCGTTTGGGTGCCGGTGGATATCGGAACGGATGGGCAACCCGTTTCCACCGGTACGCAAATCAGCCGATCCTCCAGGTGGTCACCGAATCCGGCAAATGCATCCAAGGGACGTACAACCACCCGCTACTCGCATGGAATCCGAAGACCCGGAAAGGCGAGTGGCGTCGTCTTGATGAGCTTCGCGTCGGTGACCGACTGCGGACGGCACGAAGCATCAAGTGTTGGAAGCGGGCTCTCGTTCCGACTGGATGGCATGAACCTCGATACTTCCACCGTTCGTGGCACGTGCGCGTTCCTCAGTTTGTCACGGAAGATCTGGCGGCCATCATGGGCTACATCCTGGGCGATGGTTGGTCGCGGGAACGGAGTCTCGGCTACACGGTGGCTGACGGAGAAAGAGACCTGTCACCCAGGCTGGCAGGTCTGTTTCGGCGCGCGTTCGGGGTTGTCCCCCTCCGCGAAGCTTACAGAAATTCAGTCACGTATTACGCGGTCAACCGGACGCCGATTGCACGGTGGCTCAGTCCACTCCAGCGACGCCGGATACCGGAACCGATCTTTGCATCGCGGGATTCGGTGGTAGCGTCCTTCCTCCGTTGGTTATTCGAGGCGGACGGCTCTTGCTTCTCCGGTGGTCGGGGAAAAACTGCGGTCACGCTTCGGTCCGTGAATGTTGAACTTCTTCGTGATGTCCAGACGATACTTCTCCGCTGGGGAATTCACAGTAGTATTCTTTGGGGGCCGGCTCCCCGGCCGCACCTCCTGAGAGGCGCAATCGTCCACGGAGGCCCGAGTGGCTCCCTCGTAATTCGACGGACCGACTCGATTCTCCGGTTTTCCAAGGCTATCGGGTTCGTCAGCTCGAAGAAGCGTGCGCGGCTCCGAGGTGTTGTGAAGCGCGTCTCGAGCAGAATGCGTCGAAGGCACGGACAGAATTCGGAACGAATCACTTCTATCCGAAGGGCGGGGCGCGCAACGGTGTACGACATCGAAGTCCCAGGACCGAAGCGGTTTATCGCAAATGGAATCATCAGCCACAACACCGCCAAATCCGAACTCCTTTCGTACATGAGCCGTCTGTCGCCCCGCGGGATTTACGCGACAGGACGTGCCGCATCCGGCGCGGGGCTGACCGCGGTTGCGACGCGCGATGAATTCGGCGAAGGACGATGGACGCTCGAGGCGGGGGCGCTGGTCCTCGCTGATCGAGGGCTCGCGTGTTTGGACGAACTTGACAAGATGAATCCTCAGGATCGATCATCGATCCACGAGGCCTTGGAACAACAACGAATCAGTGTCGCGAAGGCAGGCATCACCGCGGTCCTGCAAGCCCGTTGTTCCGTCCTCGCTGCCGCCAACCCGAAGTTCGGACGCTTCGACGAGCACAAGTATATCTCGGAGCAGATTGACCTGCCTCCTACCCTGTTGTCGAGGTTCGACATCATCTTCTCCTTGATTGATCGGCCGGAGGCCGAGAGGGATCGGCAACTGGCTGAACACGTCTTGAGAGGACACAGAGTCGGGGAGATCGCCAAACGCCGCGAAGAAGGCTCAAGCGCTCCAGAGACTCGGGAACTTGAGGAACCGTACATGCCGCATTTCACGCCCGATTTCCTTCGGAAGTACGTGGCCTATGCGAAGCGCATCTATCCGGTGATGACGGAGGAGGCCATGGCGATCATCGAGAAGAAATATCTCGATATTCGTAAGACCGGAGAAGCGGCAGGCTCCAGCGTCCCCATCACGCCACGGCAACTCGAGGCCATCATCCGCCTCTCCGAGGCGGGCGCTCGCCTCCGTTTGAGCGAGGCCGTTACCGCAGACGACGCAGAGCGAGCCGTGCGCATCGTCGAATACTGGATGGGCAAGGTCGCTGGCGAGGAAGGCCGATTCGACATCGACATCATCCAGACCGGCATCAGTCAATCGCAACGGGAGCAGATCATCTCGATCCGCGACATCATCAGCGAACTCGCCGGGCCGGAGGGCGTCGCAGACTACGAGGACATCGTCCGCCTCGCGCAGGAACGCGACATCCCGCCGGCCAAGGTGGACGCGTGGCTGAAGCGGTGGGCGCAAGAGGGAGAGATTTACAGCCCCGCGAAAAACAAGTATAAGCTCGTCGAGAGGTTGTAGCGCCGGCCCGCCGATGCCGATTCGCATGAAGGTGTACCATCAGGGAAAGGAGACACTCGTCGCTGCGGCGGATGCGGACCTCGTCGGCAAGACATTCCGCGAAGGGAAGTTCAAGATCGAGGTCGGGAAGTTTTACGAAGGCGACATTGTCAGCGAGGAGATGCTCGTCTCGAACCTTCAGCTGGCGACGATCGGGAACTTCGTCGGCCGGGAGACGATCGAGGCCGCGAAGCGTGCCGGTTTCGTCTCGGAAGACGGGATCCTGTGGATCAACGGCGTGCCGCACGCCCAGTTCGTCCTGATGTGACGCGTTCCTCGGAGTCGGCTGGCCGGCGGGGCGGCCGCTCGGTCTTCCTCCAACGACGCCAAACCCGTCTCGCGTGTTTCTTGAGCATCAGGGCGTACCGGCCCATGAGCGCGTGGCTGCCGATCCCGAAGAGCACGCCGATCCCGGTGACCCCCGACATGAGCTGCTCGACATCCGGGCCGAATTCGGCCGGGGCCAACGCCGCGCGCGCAAGCCGACTGATCAGACCGAGCAGGCTCACCCCCAGTCCGAGGCCGACGAGGAACCGCCCGCGGGAAACGCGTCCCCAGGAGAAGTGCAGCCCTCCGAGCAAGACGAAGATCCCGCCGAAAGCTGTGGTGAACCCCAGCACAGTGAGTACGACGTTCGCCACGACCTGAGGCTGGGTCGCGTACGGGGCGATGTACTTCTCGTAGGCGGTCCGAAGGTCGTTAACCTCTCCCGCGAGGAGGAACGACGCGGAGAGCACGGACAAGACGACGGCATCCCGATGTCGGATCTGCCGCATCCGCCACCAGGAACGCGCCCGTGCCATGGACACGGAGCGACCTCCCGCCGCATACTTATGGCCTTCTCCTCGGCTATCGGGGCGCGCCGTCACGCCACCCCTTAAGTAGCGCGGCACCATAGGAACCGACCGCGACATGTTCTGCGTGGAATGCGGTGCCGAAGGCCCAACCTACGAGGGCTTGTGCGCCAAGGACTTCACGAAGAAGAACGCGGTCGTCCGCGCCCCGGAGG
>VBMM01000102.1 GCA_005878415.1 Methanobacteriota archaeon | reverse complement strand
CGGGATCTCGCGGCCACGCGGTTGCTCCGCGAACGCATCCCCACCGAGCGGCCGTACGAGCGGGTCACCTTCACCTTCGTCGCGCGCGAGGAGGATGCGAACAACTTTTCGCTGACCGTCAAAGCCGTCGGCCGCTTCCAGGACCTCGAGTCCGTCCAAGGGTTTCGCACGCGGCTGCGCATCAAGCCGTCCCTGTGCGACAACTGCCAGAAGCAGAAGGGCCGGTACTACGAAGGGATCCTGCAGGTGCGAGGCGAGGGTCGCGAACTCACGCCGGCGGAAGTGCGCACGGTCCGGACGTTCGTCGCCGCCCGCGTGGATCGGAGCGCCGAGGACGGAGCGTTCG
>VBMM01000073.1 GCA_005878415.1 Methanobacteriota archaeon | reverse complement strand
CGAGAAGACAAGGACGAGGAAGTTCTTGGAGAGCATGACGGAGCCGTTCGGCGCGTAGATCGTCAGGAGAGCCTCGGACTGCGTCAGGCCCTGCGGCGTCGACACGACCGTCAGCGTCCAGTTCTTCCCATCCCCCGATTTCGTCAGGGCGATGCCCAGTACCCGGGGACCGGACTGCCCGGGGATCAGGAGGCCGGACAGCATGATGTACAGCACGCCCGCGAGGACGACCGTGATGGCGACGAGGAGGATCGTGGCGATCACGGGCGAGACCGCTCGGTCATCGAGC
>VBMM01000072.1 GCA_005878415.1 Methanobacteriota archaeon | reverse complement strand
CCCAGATGAAGTAGAAGAGGATGCCGGCCAGGAACGTGAGCGCGTAGAACCAGAACGACACGCTCCGGGGGAAGGGGACCTCGGCCACGTCGCGAGCAAAGAGGGGCCGACCATAAACCTTTTCGCATCAGCCCTTCGGAGGCCGCCTCCGACGGAGCGGCGCGATTGTCCGCGCGAGCCGCCCGCGGGTCCGGGCCCACCACGTCTCGATCCGGGGATACGCCCCCGGGTTCTCTTCGACCCAGAAGAGGAACGCGAGCACGAGGAAGAACGCCGCGAGGACGATCAACAGGTAGAACGGCCAGCGGGGAATCGGCTCCTTTACCCCGAATGCGGTGTCGGGGATGATGCCGTCGATCCGGTTCACTCCGAGGAACCCCGCGAGCATGGTCACGTTGACGAAACCTCGGCAGTCCGGGAGATTGCACGGATCCGCCAGCGGCACCCCGGCGGCGTCCCACTGGGCCCGAGTGAAGAACCCGAACGACACCATACGGAAGCGGGTCACGGTCGCGCCCACGGTCCCGTTGAACTCGAGCCAGAACCGCACGAAGTAACTCGACTGGGAAAAGATCGAGCCGTGCGGCATGTCGTCCGAGCCGGCCGCGGTAAGAATCGTGAAATTCAGAGGATCCGATTCTCCGGCGGCGACGGTCGGGGCGGTCCAGACCCATTCCCGTCGGTCAGACGAGGTGCTCCCCGCGATCTGCGGGTATGCGTACGGCCAGCTGCCGTCGACCGCGACGCTCTCATCGATCGTCGCGTAGCGGTAGATGCTCGCGTTCAGCCTCACGTCGCTGATCGAATCCGTGTACGTCGAGTTGAGGTAGAAATCGAGCCGCCCGCTGTCTCCCGGGGCGAGTTCCGGGGTGTCCTGGATCCGGACGAGTTTGTTGACCTTGGAAACGTCGCCGAAATCCTCGGCCGATGCCGACGGCATGAGGAGCGAGGCCACGATCAGGGCGGCGAGGGCCAAGGCCGGGGCCCGCATGATGCGCGGCGAAGCGGGTGGCTCCTCATATAGATATCGCGGATTGTATCGCGGAGAAAAGCAAACCGGGAGACGGACGGCGGTGGACGGGACGGACGCGGTCGAGGTGCCGCCGCGGAGTGCCGCGGCGGTGCTGCGCGAACTTTCGTCGAGCGACCTCGTCGATCCAACGCGACGGATTTCGAAACGCGGCGGCTCGGTGCTCATCCCGGTCCGCGCGGAACCGGAGGTCGACCTCTCGCGGTACGGCGCTCGCATCGTCCAGGATGCCCGGCTTGCTCCGCGGATCCGTCCGCGCGACCCGAAAGCGCGGCTGATCGCGGAATTGGCGGCTCGGGGCGTCCCGCCCGGGATCGCGCCGATGAAATGGGAGCGGATCGGGGATGTCGTCGTCATCCGGGTGCCTCCCGAGGGACAGGCCCACGCTGCGATGATCGCCGAGGCCTGCGGACTCGCCCTGCGCGCACGGACGGTCGTCGAGGACCGATCGGGCATCCACGGGTCGCTGAGGACGCCCGACATCCGGGTGTTGTGGGGAGATGGAACGGAGACGGTCCACTCGGAGGCGGGCGTGCGGTACCGTCTCGACGTCGCGCAAGTGATGTTTTCCTCCGGGAACATCCGGGAGCGGACCCGGATCTCCGCACACGTGCAGCGCGGCGAGGTCGTCGTCGATCTGTTCGCCGGCATCGGGTACTTCACCCTCCCGATCGCCGTCCGATCGAGGCCGTCCGCCATCTACGCCTGCGAACGAAACCCGCTCAGCTTCCGATACCTCGTCGAGAACGTGCGGCTCAATCGCGTGGAAGGCGTGATCCCGCTGCTCGGCGACTGCCGACGCACGGCTCCGCGAGGCGTCGCGGATTGGGTGCTCATGGGCCACTTCGATGCCCGGGAGTACCTCGACGTCGCCTTCCGCTGCCTCCGGGGAAAAGGGACCATCGTCTACCATGAGCTCTGTCCGAAAGAGCAGGTGCCGGAGGAACCGATCCGTCGCATCGCGGAAGCGGCCCGCGCGAACTGGATGCAGCCGGTCCGGGTCGAGCATCGCATCGTGAAGTCGTACGCTCCGGGCATCGTCCACGTTGTCGTCCATGCGGGCGTGGCGCCGACAATGCGCCATCCGTGAACGGTTCTGACCGAAAGGCATTTTAGGGATGGACCGGTGCGCTAGGACGGTGAGCGAATGAACTGTCCCAAGTGCGGTGCGGAGCTGCCGCTGGAAGCGTCGTACTGCCCGAAGTGCGGGGCGCCTCGCAGTGAGATCGAGCGACTCCTCGACGACGCCGCCCGGGCGGCGAGGCGCGCCGTCGACGCGGGCGTCGCGGCCGTCGATCGCGCGGCGAAGGAATTGGAACCGACGTTCAACAAGGCGTTCGCAACGGTGCGACCCGCCCTCGACGACGTCGCGAGGACCGTGAAGCCCGTCGCCGACAAGACGGTGAAGGCCGCGAAGGAAGTCGCGGACAAGACGGTCGCCGTCGTCAAACCGGCCGTCGCGAAGGCCGCCGAGAAGACGGAGCACGTTGCGCGGCGAGTGAAGGAGCGCGCCAAGAAAAGCGGATAGATTTATCCCCGGCCTTCCGGTTCCGTGGCGGGATGTCCGTCGAGGACCGCGCGGCGCTCGTGCTCCGCGGCGCGGAGGAGGCCGTCACGCGCGACGAGTTGCGGGCCCTCCTCGACCGAGGCGGCACGCCCCGCTCTTACGTCGGCCTCGAGCCGTCGGGCCTGATGCACATTGGGACCGCGTTCGTCATCGGCGCGAAGGTCTCCGACCTCGTGCGGGCGGGCTTCCACGCAGTGGTCCTGCTCGCGGATTGGCACGCGTACATCAACGACAAGCTCGGATCGAACCTCGAGAACCTCCGCCTCTGCTCCGAGTACTTCAAGGACGCCTTCCGCGCGGTCGGCGTCCCGGATTCGGTCGAGTACCTCTACGCGAACGAGTTCGTGCGGCATCCGGAGTACTGGCAGGAGGTCATCCGCGTCTCGAAAGCCTCGTCCGTCGCGCGCATCCGGCGCGCGCTGACGATCATGGGGCGCACGGAGGAGGATGCGGACCTGGACGCGTCGAAGCTCATCTACCCGGCGATGCAGGTCGCCGACATCCACTGGATGGACCTCGACCTCGCGCTCGGCGGGATGGACCAGCGGCACGCCCACATGCTCTACCGCGACGTCGCGCCGAAGCTCGGCTGGAAGCAGGTCGTCGCACTGCACACGCCCCTCCTGCCGGGCCTCCAGGGCGAGGGGCGCATGGACCTGATCGCCGGCAAGATGTCGAAGTCGAGGCCGGACGCGAGCCTCCTCCTGAACGACCCGCCTGCGGAGGTCGATCGGAAGATCGGGAAGGCGTTCTGCCCTGCGAAGGAGACGGTCGGCAACCCGGTCCTCGAAATTGCCCGCATGGTCTTGTTCCCGCGTCGCGGACGCCTGAAGATCCCCCGCGACACGAAGTTCGGCGGGGACGTCGCGTACGCCTCCTTCGGGGATCTCGCGAAGGCGTACGGCAGCGGCGACCTGCATCCGAAGGACCTGAAGGCGGGCGTCGCGGCGGGCCTGAACGAGGAACTCGCGCCGGTCCGCAAGTACTTCGACGCGCATCCCGAGAACCTCGACGCGCTCGTCCGGATCCTCGGCAAGGGGTGAGCCCTTGCGCCGCAACGACGAGGCCGCGCTCCTGGCCACCGTGAGCGCCGTGTTCCTCCTGCTGACCGGATACTCCGGGGCGAGGTCCGTCCGCAACTTCTTCGAGCTCCTCGTCGACATCTTCGGCGATCGAGCGTTCCTGATCGCCCTCGCGTACGCGTTCGTGGCGATCGCGTCCCTCGGAGGTTTCGCGGTCCTTGCGGGAGGCTACTTGATTTGGAAAGACCGCGTTCGGACCGGGCGGCTCCTGATCCTGATCGGCTCCGGCGCGGGGCTATTCACGCTCCTCCTCTTTCTCCTCGTCCAAATTCGGCGGGGGAATGTGGATCTGCTCCTCAGCGTGCTGCCGGCGATCCTCGGCGTCGCGATCGGGATTATCGCCCGGCTGCGGGCGAAGGCCACGCCGATCCTCTGAGTTGTTCAGAGCGGAGGGACGGTCGACGGGACGGGCTTGCGCGCGTTCGTGACCCGGGACCGGCCGAGGAAGAGCGCGACGAATCCGGCGAGCCCGAGGACGCCCGCAACGACGAACGGGATCGACGCCTGGACGGCCGGGGTGGTCCCCGCTCCCTGAAGGCGGCGGTGGCTCGATTCCGACACGAACGCAAAGATCCCCGGGTACGTGAGGAACAACGCGGAACCAAGCGTCCAGAGGATCGCGATCACGAGGACGAGATTGTCCAGCAAGCCGCCGATCAGTCCCGCGAGTCCGACCCCCGCGTATGACGCCAGGAGGGTCCGATACCGTCCGAAGCGGCGGCTCACTCGACCGAAGAAGAACGCGGCGACGGCGCCTGCGAGGATCCAGAGGGCCACCGCCACGCCCGCCGCATCCTTCGCCAGGGAGAACTTCGTGACGAGCAGGAGCGGCCCGAAGTAGCTGACGATGTTGTACACCGCTCCGCCGAGGGCGAGCGGAAGGAGCCAGAGCCGCACGTCCCGTAGCACGCGGACGTAATCCGCGACGGAGGACCGACTCGGCTCAGGCCGGTATCGCCGCCCGCGGACGAGGTACAGTCCGAGAGCGACCGCCGCCAAGTTGATGCCACCCCACAGGAAGAACGGAGATCGCCAACCGAGCGCCACCGCGAGGACGGCTCCGCTCGCCATGCCGATGATTACGCCGGTGTCGCCGAAGGCGCTCGGGAATCCCATCGACCGATCGAGATCGGGTCCCTCGTACTCTCGACCGATCCACGAAATCCCGACGGGATGGTAGAAGCTCGCGCCAATGCGCGACAACGCGACGAACACGAGGAGCGTCCAGAACGACGACGAGAGCGTGACGAGCAACGAACCAAGCCCCAGGATCGCGATGCCGGCCGGAAGGAATCGCGAAGGATCGCGTCGATCCGCCATGATCCCGAACAGGAACTGGAAGACGGCCGTGACGAGGAGCGCGGAGCCTCCGAGCAAGGCGACCTCGATCGGTCCGAATCCGCCGAAGACGGCTTGGAGGACGGCGATCTGGCCCGCGAGGACCGTGACCGCGCCATCGTTCGTCAGGTGGTAGATCGAATTGGCAAAGAGGATCCGGCGGTCGCCTGGCACAGGCCGGCGATGTGCCGTCGGCTTATAGGATTAGCCCCCGCGCAATCACGGGGCACGTGCCGTTCGAGCTGGTCTGCCTAGGCGTCGCCGGCGACGGAGACCGAAGCCCGGACCACTTGGCCTCGCAGCACGATCCCCGAATATACCACGATCCAAAGAGCTACGGAGATCTCGCCGAGGAGCCAGCGCGTGATGTCCATCCAACGGATTCCATTCCACAGATCCACGGGCGCCACTCCGAGGGGCGCATCGGTCGTGAATCGAAGCGCCGCGGAGACGCATGCGATGGCGAGGGCGGCTACGTCGAGCCCCCTCGCAGAGGCCCCGGCCATCCGCTCCGCCGTCCACAAGAGGTACAGGCCGGAGGCGAGGGTGATCGCGACGCCCGCCACAGGATAGAACGGCATCAAGCTGAAACCGCTCCCCGCGAGGAACACTATGGATGCCAAGAGCGCAACCCCCGCGACGATCGCAGAGGCAAACGCGAATCGCGCGCGGTCCAACCAACCGCCGCGTCCCCCTCTCGTTTCGTGGCGCCCGCTCTCGACGAGATATGCCCCGAGAACCCCAACGATTGCGACGCTAGGTAGGAGGCGCTCCAAGATGAACGCGAGAGGCTGGATCGTGACGAACCCAAGCAGGATCCGCATCCCCGTGCCCTCTGGCCCGGACGACCAGACAGGGAACCAAACGATCCCGTTCGCCAGGGCGAGGACAAGCGCGACGAACAAAGTCCGGATTCCGTATTCCTCGCGCCCCGCTCGCATGGGGTCTTCCTCCGGCCTATGACGGCGACCTGCCGCAAAGAGCTTTTGCATTCCGCAAGACGGCGCGGCTCCAGCAGGCACGGCGGCAGGTCCAAATAGGGCCCGGCATTTAGTGCGGCCGGCCAGGAGACCGCGGACGGCCGACGGTGGTCTTTCGGGATCGCTGAGGAACGTCCCCCCTCCCTCGGAGTGGTGGCCCCGTGCAAGCGGGGGGCCTGAGAGGGCCGGCAAGGGCGCAGAAACGACACAGCCCGCATCGAGGATGATCCGCCCGGCGGTGACGTTGACGCGGGATCTGGTGAGACGGCGACACCCCACCGGAGCAAGTCCAAGCAGGCGCGATGCGCCAGGTAGGACGCTCAGTCCAATGCCGTCAGAACAGAAGGGGGCGTACGGCGGCCACCTGGCCCTATTCTGACGTCCGACTCGGAGAGTGGTCCCACCGACCGCGTATGGTGCCTCCGTTCGCAGGGCGGGCTTTGGGGCTACTACGCCAAGTTCCCGCCAGACGGGGGCGTGTGCGTCAGGTTAGCTAGTCCTCAAATATCCGCGAGTCAAATCAGGGGCGGAGGGAGGGTTGCGGCGTCTGCGTCCGTACGCGCTGAGACCGGTCCGAGGCCGAAGGACCTCGCGGTCCGAGTCGCCCTCCGGATTGCTGCCTTCCTCGTCGCGGTGTTGCTGATCATCTCTCTCGATTTCGTCATGCTGGAAGTCCTCCCGGGCGACCCGACGCGGGTGTTGGTCCCCCGCGGTGGCGGGTCGATCAATCTAAGGGACGCGATCATCCGGGACTGGGGCCTCGATCGACCCCTGCTCGATCGTTGGGCGATTTTCGTCGGGAACATCCTGACCGGCAATTGGGGACCGTCGATCACGTACCGGCCAGGAGTGCCCGCGCTCGACGTCATTCTACCGCGAGTCGTCCTTACTACCACGTTGCTCGTCGCCGCGGGCGCGGTTTCGTTCGGGCTCGCCGGCCTCTTGGCTTGGGGCGCCAATCATCGCAAGGGCGGATCGATGGACCGCGTCGTCGGCGGCCTCGCGCTCGCGGCGTACCCGGTGCCCGTGTTCGCTTTGTCGCTCGCCTTGCTGTTCGTCCTCGCGTTGCAGCTCGAGTGGTTCCCGATCGGCGGGGATCGCTCGATCGTCCCGCCCTCGGACTTCCTCGGCCAGATCGCGGACCGGATCTATCACGGGTTTCTTCCGGTCATCGCACTAGCGGCGGCATCGTTCGGCTTTGTCTCCTTGTCACTCCGCGAGGGCCTTGGCGGCTCACGTACGTCACGGGCCGGATATCGAGACGAAGATGCGGGCTCGTCCCGGTCGCCGGACGGAAACATCTCGGTGAGCACCTCGCTGGTCGGCGCCGTTGCGCTCTTTGCGGGCTGGATGGTCGCCGCCGACGCGTTTGTCGAGCTGCTCTTCAACCTGGATGGCGTCGGCAGCCTGGTGTGGAGGGCGATCTTCGCCTTCGATTTCTTCGTCCTTTCGGCAATCTTCCTCCTGACCGCCTTCATCGTCGCCGCCTGGGTGACGGTTGCCGATGCCGTACACGGCGGGTTGGGGCGGCTCGACGCAACTCGGGTGCGATATAGGTCCGCCGCAACGGCAGCAAAGCCGGACTGGTTGCCGGCGTTGATCGCGCGTCTTCGCAGTCCCGTCGGCCTCGCAGGACTCGTCCTGCTCTGTCTCCTTCTCGGCATGACCGTCCTGGCACCCGTCCTCGTCGGGACCGCGCTCCCGCGGGACACACCGCTACAACCGCCGTCCGATCGCCACCTCCTCGGGACCGACGCGTCCGGCTTGGACAACGCGGCGCTCCTCGTGTACGGCGGAGCCGAATCGTTAGTCGCGGCGGCGTGGTCTTTCAACGTCGCCTTTGCCCTCGGCTTCGTGGTCGCCATTGCCGCGGGGTACGTTCGTGGCAAGGCTGCGTCGATTTCGGCGTTCGCGAACGACTTCATCCTCATGATCCCCTGGATCCCCTTCGCGATCCTCCCGGCGGTCATCCTCGGGGGCGTGGGGTCAGCCGAAAGCTCCACGCTTGGGGTGGCGCTCCTCGCTTGGGCGATCCCGACCCGCTCTCTCCGCCTACGATTGGAAACGGTCTCGCGACCCGCCGCGGAGGAGGATCGAGAGAAACCGGGCCAACGTAAGGGGGAAGGTCTGCTGGATTTCGTGGAAGCTTCGCTCCCGCAGGTCTTGTCCGCGGCCCTGTTTGCCGCGTCCATCGGGATCCTCATGAACGCGGGGCTCGCGTTTCTAGGATTCGCGTACGCGACGATTCCGTCGTGGGGAAGTCAAATTCGGAGTAGCTACGTTTCCCTCGCGCTTGTCCGGGGGCAGTGGTGGGCGTTCTTGGCTCCCGCGCTCATGATCTGGCTCTCCGCCTTGTCGTTCGGTTTGCTGAGCCACGGGCTCGGCCACGATTCGCCGTCATTCGGCGCGCGCAACGCGTGATGCGACCGGACCTCACTCGTACCAGATCTCAATCGTGTACCCATCGGGGTCGGTGGCGAACAGGTATGGCTCCCCGGGGACGAATTCGCCGCGGTCCACAATTTTCCCACCGGCGCGGCGAACCGCTTCCTCGGCGGCCTCAATGTCGTTCGGGTCCACGAGACGGAATCCGAAGTGCGTGACGCCGGCCATCTTCCCGATCCCAGAGCGCTTTTCCTCGAAGACGATCACGTCGTGGCTGCCCGGCGTCTCGACCTGGATGCTCGTCGCATCGCGGTAGACGACTTTGACGCCGAGCACCTCCTGGTAGAAGCGCAACGACCGTTCCGCG
>VBMM01000101.1 GCA_005878415.1 Methanobacteriota archaeon | reverse complement strand
CGAAAGAAGTGCGGAGCGCACGGCGACTCGACGCGGAGCGATTCGAAGCCCGGATCGAGCGGCCCGCGACCGGTGAGGCGATCGCGGTCCATCCGGAGAGCGGCGAGGGGCGCCCGGTGACCCCGCGCCCGAAGGAACGGGCCGCGCGCGCGGTCGTCGTCTGGACCTCGGAAGGCGCCTTCCTCTCCGCGTTGCCGGCGGACGCCTCGAAGAATTAAAGGGCGTCACGGGGTTGTCCCGGCAATGAAGGTGGCCCTGGGCTGCCGCGCCCTGGACGACCTCTTGAGCGGGGGAGTCGAGGACGGCTGCATCACGCTCCTGCACGGGGAAGCGGGGAGCGGGAAGACGAACTTCTGCTTGCAGCTCGCGCGGAACGTTGTGCGCTCCGGACGCAAGGTGATCTTCATCGATACGGAAGGGGTGTCCCTCGAGCGGCTCCGACAGATCTGCGGGGACGACTTTGACGTCGTCGCGAAGAACATCCTCTTCTCCGAGCCGTACAGCTTCGAGGAGCAGGAGAAACTGATCGAGAAGGCGGTCAAGATGACCGAGGGCAATCCCGAGGTCGGTCTGATCGTGATCGACAGCATCACGATGCACTATCGCCTGACGATGCGCGACGAGACGCGGCGCGAGGAGCGATACGGCCTCACGCGGCAGATCGCGACGCTGCTCCGGGTGTCGCGGCAGCGACGCGAAGACGATCGTGCGCTTCGAGCGGACGGGGATCAGCACCCGAGCGGCCGTCCTCGAGAAGCACCGGCACGAGGAGGAAGGAGGCCGCGCGACCTTCCGAATCACGGCGCACGGCTTGGAGGACTAGCGCTCGCGGCTGCGCTGTGCGTCGAGGAGCGCTTCCAAGAGCGAGCGGGCCTCGGGATCCTTCGAGGGCAGTCGGTCCAGGTCGCGCTTCGCCGCCTCGATGTGGTCCGCAATCCGTTTCTCGGTTTCCTCGAGGACTTCGGCGCGAAGGAATCCGCGGACGGCGGCCACGTCCCGGCGGGTCGTTCGAGGGCCGCGGCCGTACGCCCGCGAAAATGCAGCGCGATCTGCTGGCCGGAGCCGCTCCATCGCGAGCACGTACAGTCGCGTCCGCTTCCCCTGGCGGATGTCCCCCTCTGACGACCCACCGATCCTCGACGCGACGACGCCCGCGCCGAGGAGGTCGTCCCGATCCTGGAAGGCGATCGCGAAATGGTGCGCGAACGATTCGAGCGCCGCGCGATCCTCTGAGGACGCGCCGGCGGCAATCGCCGCGGTGGCAGCCGCTCCGAGGTATAGGCGCCCCGTCTTCGCCTCGCTCATCCGGGTCAGCTCCGAGAGGAGCTCGAGGCGCACGGCGGGAGGCAGATCGACCGCGCCTTCGATGGCGCGCTCCGCCAGCGAGCGGAGGCGAAGGGCGTCGAGGATCGCCTGCGACGCGCCGTACCGATGCCGACGGGTGCGGAAGACGACGGCCGGACGATTCGCATCGGCGCCGCGGTACAGCTTCGCATTCGTCGCCCAAGCGCTCGGGACCGTCCGGCGACGCACATCCTCGTCCATGATGTCGTCGAGGAAGAGGGTGTACAGATGGTACCACTCGACCCATGTCGCCGCGCGCTCGAGTCCGCGGGACGGCGGCTCGCCCGTCAAGAGCCGATAGCCGACGAGGGCGAGGGCGTATCGATACCGCTTTCCTCCGGTGAAGAGTCGCGCGTTCTCCCGCATCGTCCTCGTGGACGGGAAGGGGCCGGCGGTGTGCTGTGCCGCGTACTCCTCCCATACGGCGACAATCTGCGCGTTCGACAGATCCCGGTACGGTTTCAGGAGGGACTCGAGGCGATCCTCCGACCGCTCGGCGGATCGGCGCGGACCGGACTCACGCATCGCCCGCCTCGAGCCAACTCGCCGTCGGGGGGCTCACGATCACGGGGCGGTCCTGCAACTCCGCGATCGAGGTCGAGCCGGTCAGGAACATCGCCGCCTTCAGCTCCTCGATCACCGCGCGCAGCTCCTGGACGACGGCGTCCGCGGAGACCTTTGCCGCCTCGAGCATCGGCTTCGCCATGCCGGCCATCGTCGCGCCGAGGGCGATCCCTTTCGCCGCGTCGAGGCCGGTCCGCACGCCGCCCGTGGCGACGAGCGGCAGTCCGACGTCCGCAAGGAGGATCGACGCGGGCGTAGGGATCCCCCAGTTCCAGAATGTCGCCCCGAGCCGCTCCTTGAGCGATGCGGCCTCCTTCCGCGCGCGATAGTGCTCAACCGCCGAGAACGAAGTGCCGCCGAGCCCACCGACGTCGATCGCCTTGGCGCCTGCGGCTTTCAGCCGCTGGGCGGTCTCCCGTGAGATCCCTGCGCCTGTCTCCTTCGCCATGAGCGGGAAACGGGACGCGAGGACCTTGATCGCGGCGAGGCAGCCTTTCGCCTTCCGGTCGCCCTCGGGCTGGACGACCTCCTGGAGGAAATTCAAGTGCACGATCAGCGCGTCCGCGTCGATCATCTCGACCGCCTTCTTCGCGTCGGCGACGCCATACGCGCGCTTGCCTTCCTGCGGCACGAGCTGCGGTGCACCGAGGTTCGCGAATACGAGCGGCACGCCGAAGTCCTTGACGACGGCGTACGTCGGGGCGAGGTCCGGCTTCTCGAGCGCGGCACGTTGCGAGCCGACCCCCATCGCGACCCCGACCTCTGCCGCACCCTTCGCGAGGTTCGCGTTGATCTCCTTGCCCATGCCGAACCCTCCCGTCATCGAGGAGATGATGAGCGGCGCCTCGAGCTTCTTCCCGAGGAACTTCACTCCGACGTCGACATCGTCGAGGTCGATTTCCGGGAGGGCGCGATGGACGAGCTTCACGTCGTTCCAATAGTTGTACTCCGCGGAGACGTTCTCTTGGAGGATGATGTTCACGTGCTCCGCCTTGCGTTGTTCCGTCTTCGACGGCTCCGCCATC
>VBMM01000071.1:6319-7791 GCA_005878415.1 Methanobacteriota archaeon | reverse complement strand
ATCGCGATCCGCGCCCGGGGCGGCAGGGCCATCCCATCGATCCCGTTCGCCACACGGGAAGCGAGCCGTTGCAATTCCCCGTACGTCGTCCGCCGGACCGCCTCGTCGACTTCGGACGCGGAGACGATGGCGACCTTGGCGGGGTCCGCGGGGAAACAACTTTCCGCGATGTTCATCTCCGCCCCGGGGAGCCATTCGGGATGCGTCACGGCAGAATGCGGATCGAGGACGCGGCTGGGACGCTTTCGAAAGCGGATCCCGAGTTTCGAAACCATCGCCGACCAGAATCCCTCTCGGTGATCCACGGACCATCGGTGGAGGTCCTCGTACGTGCGGACCTGCCGCTCGGCCATGAGCTTCCCGAGGTTCGACTCACGGATCGATCTGGGCGACGGAGACCAAGCGGGCGCGGGGCCCGCCTTCGGGTCGCGATCCGCGTAGGCGAAGTCGTGGACGAGTTTGTGGGCGTCGAAGTTCCATCGCGAGTTCGAGTCCTCCAGGAGGACGGTCCGAAGCTCGGACCACATTCGGACTTGCTCCTTCGTTCCCGGATGGCGGCTTCCCCCTGTGTTCAGGATCTTCGCGAGCCTTCGGGCGGTCGCCGGCGGGGCCCCACGGGCCTCGAACTGCGAGGGCGTGACGGTCGACCGCACGCTCGAGAAACCGCAAAGGCGCTCTTAAGGCTGCGGAGCCCCGCTGCTCCCTGCGATGGTCCGACTCACTTCGCGAAACCGGGACCGGGCTTCTCCGCCGCCATCGCGCGCTTCGCGTATTCGATGGCGCGGTCCACCGCCTCCCGCGGCGTCGAGACCGCCACGAAGAGCTTCGGGTCGACGCCCGCCTTCTCCATCGGCCAGCTGTGGAGCGCGAAGACCGTCTTCGCGAGGTCAAACGCATGGGCCATCTCGCTGAGGGTGCCGTACGACCCGTTCACGGCGATTAGCGCGTCCGCGGTGCGGACGATCACGAGGTTCCGCGCGGTGCTCATCGCCGTGGCGATGGGAAGATCGATGAACGGATTCGCGTCCGCCTTGTTTCCCGTGGGCAAGACTCCGAGGGTCAGGCCCCCGCCACGCTTCGCTCCTTTCGCGGACGCCTCCATGACGCCGTTCAGTCCGCCGCAGATCAAGACCGCGTCGGCACGTGCGATGAGGAATCCGACCTCTTCCGCGAGCGCGATTCCCTCCGGGGAGGCGGTGCTGCCACCGCCGATGACTCCGATGATCGGTTTTCGTGACATGGGGGAATTCCTCTGGACGCACGCGCTCGCCTTAAGCCTTTTCCGCAGGGTTCTCAAGGCCGAGAACGACTCGTCGTCAGGAGGTCCGCGAGCCCGTCGAGGGACCGCACGAGCGGGCACGGCACCGGCGGCTCACCCTCGCGGCAGACGAGGACCGCGTGGAGCCCCGCGTGTCGCGCGACGAGGTAGTCCGCCTCCAAGATGACGCCCACGTAGACGTACCGCTCCTCCA
>VBMM01000071.1:0-6135 GCA_005878415.1 Methanobacteriota archaeon | reverse complement strand
TCGATCACCCGGGCGTTCACCTCTCGGAAGAACGTGCCTTCCTTCCCCGATGGGAACGGGCGGATCAGCGTCACGATCGTCTCCGGCGTCCGAAGGAGACGCGCGATCCGCTCGCGATCCATGAGGTGGCCGCGGGTCGCGAGCACGCGATGGAAGATGTCCGTCGCCGAGGGATCCGAGTAGAGGAGAGTCCCGCCGACATCGAGGAAGACATGGGTCACGTCCCGAAGGGCGTCGTCCCGGCGGCCCGAGTCCGGCCTCGATTCCATCGCGGTGCCGTCCATTGGCCTTGTCCCGTAAAGCCTTGCCGTCGCGCTTATCCGGCGTCCCGACATCCGGACGGCGGAGAGACCATGGACCCGGATCCGACCCGCGCGTACTTCGCCGGCACCGATCGAGACCGAGCCGCGTTCGAGGCGGGCATCAAGCTCGGCGCGATCGCCCACCAGTACGTCGGGACGCCGCTCACCCCATCGAGCGTCGAATCGCTCGAACGCGCGATCGAGGCCGCCACCCGGATTCAGCCGCTCGTCGAACGGGTCCGCGTGCGGATCGATCGGGAGCGGCTGACGATCCGCGGGCCGTACCGCTACGGCGTACTCACGGAGGACATGCTCGACGTCGAGGTCGCGGTGCGCGTCGGCGGGGCAACGGCGATCGGCGCGCTGCGCTACGTGCCGGAATTCGACTACCCGCTCATGTATTTGAAGGACATCGGCGAGCCGGAGAAGTCCTAATAAGCAACCCTCCGTCTGCGCGGGACCGTGGCCCACGGTCGGGAGGTCGAGGTCAAGTTCCGCCGGGACCTCGGCCTCCTCGAGATCACGATGATCGGCCTCGGGCCGACGATCGGGACCACGATCTTCCTGCTCGTCGGGCCAGGGTATGCGATCACGGGGCCCTCCCTGATCCTCGCGTTCGGCCTGAACTTCGTCGTGACGATGTTTACCGCCATGGCGTACATGGAACTCGGGTCCGCGTTCCCCGAGACGGGCGGCGGATACCTCTGGATTCGACGTTCGATGCGGGATCCCTGGGGGTTCCTCGGCGGCTGGATGTCGTGGTTCGGCCACTGCATCGTCGCGTCGTTCTACATTTTCGGGTTCGGCCTCGGAATCGTCGTCGCGTTGAAGACCATCATGAACGTGCCGACGCTCGTCCTCGCCGGTCTTGATGAAGGGGCCCTGACGAAGCTCTTTGCCGTCCTGGCCGCGGGCGTCTTCATCGGGCTCAACTATCGGGGTACGAAGCTCACGGGTCGGTCCGAGACGGCCGTCACGATTGCGCTCGTCGCGGTCGTCGTCTCGTTCATCGTGGCGGGCCTCCTGCACCTTGGCCAGACCGGCGTGCCCGCGACGAGCTTCCAAGGGTTCTTCAAGGGAAACACCGCCGCGGCGCAGTTCCTCTCCCTCCTCGGCGCGATGGGCTTCACGTTCATCGTCTTCGAAGGCTACGAGATCATCGCCCAGACGGGGGAAGAAGCGCGAAATCCGGAGAAGAACATCCCGAGGGCCCACTTCCTCGTGATCGGGCTCTCGACCCTGATTTTCATCCTCGTCGCATTCGTCGCCATCGGGACGTCGGGCAACTGCTCCGGCGGGCCCGGACCGTCCTGCCTGCTCTTGCAATCCGGTGCGGGAGGAGTGACGGGGAATAACAACGCGATTGCGGAGATCGCCGGGCAGGTGATGCCCTTCGGGGTTCAGATTATCGTTTTCGGGGTAGCGCTCGGAGCGGTGGCGGCGCTGAACTCCCTGATTTTCTCCTCGAGCCGGGTGGCCTTCGCGATGGGTCGCGACGGGGGTCTGCCGCGGGCCCTGGGCAGGCTCCACGCGCGCAAGCGGACGCCGCACGTGTCGATTGCGGTCTCCGGTCTCATCATCGTCCTCCTCACGCTGACATTCGACATCAACACCGTGGCGGCGAGCGCGGACATCATGTTCCTCCTCCTGTTCCTGATGGTGAACTGGGCCGCGATCGTCCTGCGTCGCACGATGCCCGACGTGAAGCGGTACTACCTCATGCCACTCTTCCCGATCATCCCGATGCTGGGCATCGCCTCCAAGTTCATCATCGCCCTCAGTCTTTGGACGATCGAGCCCGTGGCGTGGCTGGTCGCCTTGGGCTGGATTGGCATCGGACTCACCGTGCACTACCTGCACGGGAAGAAGGAGATCGTGATCGGCGTGACGAAGGTCGTCGAGTCGATCCTCCCAATCCGCCGCCCGCGCTACCGGATCCTCCTGCCCATCGAGGACTTCGACCGCATGGAAGTGGTGGAGTTCGGCGCGCTCGTCGCGCAGGTCGAAGACGCGGAGCTGACCCTGCTGCACGTGATCGAGGTGCCGCCCGCCCTTCCGATCGACGCGATCGACCGGTTCTACGTGAGCGAGGTTCGGTACAACCTCGGCAAGCTGCGGCGGCGCGCAGAAGAACTCGGCGCGTACGCCACCGCGCGGGTCGAGGTGAGCCACAAGGTGTTCGACGCGATCCTCGAGAACATCCAAGAGGACGAGACGGACCTGCTGATTCTGGGCTGGCGCGGCGGCTGGCGGAAAGGCCGCATTCTCGGGTCGAACGTCGACCGGTTCGTGCAAGAGGCGCCGTGCGACGTCGTCGTGTTCAAGAGCGCGAACCTCAAGGCGAAGATCGACCGGATCCTCGTGCTGAACGCGCCGGAGTGGCACGTGTCGTACGCGACGGGATACGCCATCCTGTTGGCGAAGAAGCACCACGCGAAAATCACGATCCTGAGCGCGGTGCAGACGGACCGGGAACTGGAGAAGGAACGCATCTACAGCGCGAGGCTCATGGAGATGTGCCACACCCACGACGTCCCGTCCGAGGAGAAGTTCGTGAAGGTCCGCAACATCGTCGACGTGGTCATCGAGGAGGCGAAGGGCTACGACCTGCTCGCCGTCGGCGCGTCGTCCGAATGGCGGCTCACCCAGTTTGCGTTCGGGCCGATGCAGGACCAGATCGCCCGACGCACAGAGACGCCCACGCTCATGGTGCGCAAGGTACGTCGGAAGGAGGAATCGGTCCCGATCGGGGACGTCGTGCCGACTCCGGCGGCGACCCCGCCCGAACCGACCTAGCCGTGACTACCATTGCGGGGCGCCGCATCGCATGCAGAAGCGATCGGCCGACGGGACGGCGGAGCCGCATTGCGCGCACGTGCGCCACGGGTTCGGGGGACCGATCCCCGGCGGCGCCATGACCGGCATCGGGGCGGGTTCGTAGAGGAACGCGCCCGCCAACGCTAGCCCGAGGCCGAGCACGAAGACGCCGGACATAATGTACGCGAGCGTTCGATACGAGGCCGCGGTCGCGAGCAACGCGGCGCAGAACTCCGGAGGCATCTGGCCGCTCGGACAGAAGAGCGTGTAGGAGGTCTCGACGCTGCTGGCGGTCAGGAAGCCGTAGGCCGCACCCGCAATCCCCACGAGCATCACGACGAGCCCGACGACGATGACCGCGGTCCTCACGGAGGCCTCGCGCTGCGAACGGGCCCCGGCGCTTATCACGTTTGCGCCCATGGCGCGCCGATCTGGGACGGCTCTTCGCCGGGGTCGAGTCGCGATTCTGAAGGATATGCTGAGTGTTTTATAGCGCGAGGGCCCTTTCCGGTGCGCCGCGTGGGTGGCAATGGGCTCGGCGCTCAAGATTGGGATTACGGGCCTCCCCGGCGCCGGCAAGACCTACTGCCTTCTCAAGGTCATGGAGATGCTCGAGGCGGACGGCCTCAAGGTCGGCGGCATGATCACCGAGCCAATCGTCAAGCGGAACCGTCGCGAGGGCTTCTACGTGATGGACTGGGCGACGAAGGAGAAGCGGGTGTTCGCGTCGCGCGAGATCCAGTCGAAGACGATGGTCGGCCGGTACGGGGTCGACATCAGCGCGCTCGAGGAGGTGGGCGTCAACGCGCTCCGTTCCGCGACCGCGAATGCGGACGTCATCGTGATCGACGAAGTCGGAAAGATGGAGGTCGAGTCGCCGAACTTCGTGCAGTCGGTCAAGGACGCGCTCGACGTGGACAAGCCGCTCCTGCTCACGCTGCACAAGAAATCCCGCAATCCGCTCCTCCAGGACATCCGTCGTCGGGATGACGTGCGGATCCTCGAGGTCACCATGGTGAACCGGAACCTCTTGCCCTACAAGATCGTGAAGCTCATGAAGGGCGAGGTCATCTGAGGCCGAAGGGATATCCCCTCGTCGGCGCATCGCGACGCCGTGAACCGGCCGTTCCCCATTCGTGATGTGACGGAAGGCGCGGCGAGGATCCTCGTGCCGGATGTGCCGCGACACCGCGGTCCCGGGAAGGCGGGGCCGTGGCCGTTCTACAACCCCACGATGGCGGTGAATCGCGACATCAGTGCGATCGTGCTCGCTCGCTGGCCGCGTCCGATCCGGTCCGCCCTCGACGGGCTCGCGGCGACGGGCGCTTGGGGCATCCGGATGGCCTTGGAGGCGCACGTCACCGGACTGACGTTCAACGATCGGTCGTCCATGGCTGCGGACCTCGTGCGAGAGAACCTTCGGCGGAATCGTGTCGACGCCCCTGTCGTCGTGGGGGATCTCGCCACCCACCTTTCGAGCGCATCGTACGAATTCGTCGACATCGACCCCTTCGGGCCCCCGTCGCCGTTCCTAGCCGCCGCGTTCGGATCGGACAAGTCGGCGTACGGCCTCGGGATCACGGCGACGGACACCGCGGTCCTCTCCGGGACGTATCCGGATGCCTGCGAACGCCGCTACGACGCACGTCCGTTCCGATGCCCCCAAGGCCCTGAGATCGGCCTCCGGATCCTCCTCGGATATTGCGCGCGGCTCGCGGTGGAGCGTGGGTCGACGATCCGTCCGGTCCTGTCATTCGCCGCAGAACACTTTCTCCGCATATTTCTCCGCGTGCGGAAAGGGCGGAAATCGCCGCCCCTCGGACACGTGGTGCGACGGCGTCCGGGAGAGTTCGTCCCGGTGGCATCCTCGGCCGCAGACGCGATCGGGCCGCTCTGGACAGGACCGATGCACGACCCCGCCATCGTCCGTTCCCTCGTGGCGTCCTCGTGGTCGCTTCCCTCGACGGCGCGGCTCCTGGCCACGCTCCAGGCTGAAGCGGATTTGCCGGCGTACTTCGTGTCGACGGACGAGCTCGCGGCGGAAGCGCGCGGCTCCCCTCCTCGCGTCGAGAGGTTCCTCGACGGCCTTCGATCTGAGGGGTACCGGGCCGCCCGGACGCACTTCCATCCGCGCGGCATACGCACGGACGCGCCCTACGACGATCTCCTGCGGGTCTTCCTCGATCGGATGCCTACCGGATCCAGGGATGGTTCAACGCCTGCCAGCTGAACCCGAACGCCGCCTCGTTCTCCGTGGCGTAGTGGTATAGGGTGACGACCAGGATCCCGTCCACGACCGACCAGAGGGCGCTCAACGCGAGCCAGTAGAGGACCGCCGCCACGGCCCAGCCCACGTTGCCCGGGTCGACGACGATCGACCAGACGAGGGGCACGAGGCCGAAGGAGAAGAGCAGGAGGAACACGACGCCGGTCCCGAGGACCCCCGTCTGACGTCCGCTCCACCGTTCCCGGAGGAGGGCGCGGCTCCGGCGGAACGCCTTCATGGGGCCGATCCCCTCGAGGACCATCGTCGGCAGGACGAACAGCGTCGCGATCGGCCAACCGGATCCGAGGAGGCGCGAGACGAGGCGGCCTCCCGCATCGGAGCGGATCGAGGTGATCCGGAGGAACACGCCCACGGTCGCGGCGAAGAACGACCACATCAGGATCTGGGAGAAGCTCGCGTTCGCCGCGTAGATCCCGTCCATCAGGGAGGGCCGCTCCCCCTGCAATCGGATGTGCGCCGCGCCGATGATCGCCGCCATGAAGTACACCGACAGGAAGTACGTCACGAGGTACGCGATGAACATCTCCTGGTACAGGAAGCCGCTCGATGGGGACGCGGGCGGCAGCCCGAGGGCGAGGAGGCTCAGCACGACGATGAGCCAGATGAATCCCGTGAAGACGAGCGCGAGGAACGGGAGGGCCATCAGCCGCGGGTTCGTCGCGAGGACCCGCAGGCTCGTGCCGGTGAGGTGCGCGCCGCGGGCCAGCTGCGCGCGGAACCCGGTCTTCG
>VBMM01000167.1 GCA_005878415.1 Methanobacteriota archaeon | reverse complement strand
CGTCACGGTCGAGTCGGAGGGCGGCGTCCTCACGGTCCGCGAGGTCACGGGAAAGATGTTCTTCGTCGCGCTCGCGGAGAAGCGCACGGCCGCACACGCGAAAGCGATCGACGAGGCGATCACCAAGGCGAAAGGTTTGCTCGGCGGAACCTAGGGACTCGCGGGCCGCCGATGCGGGATTTTCGACAGAATCCACGACCGCAACCGACGATAGCGGTCCGCGCGGCGGCTCATCCCCTCGATGGCGATGGCGAGGGCCACCCCAAGGACCGCGCCCGCGAGGACGTCGGACGGCCAGTGCACGCCGAGATAGATGCGGCTCAGGCCGACGAGGAACGCGAAGGCGAACGAGGCGCTCCCGGCCCGCCACCGAAACCGGAGCTCAATGAACGCCGCGACGGCGAAGGCGCGGGAAGCGTGGCCGCTCGGGAACGAGGGGTCGAACTCCGCGTCGCACCCGTAGCCCGCGAGGTTCCGGACGGCCGTGAGGACATCGCACGGCCGCGGACGGCCCACCGCGAACTTGATCGCCTCCGTGACCACGACCGTGGTGCCCAACAGGACCAGCAGGTCGAACGCGGCCTCGCGGTGGCCCCGCCACCAGAGGGGGACGGCGACGATGGCGAGGAGATACGCCGCGCCGAGGGTCGTCACTGCGATCATGAACGCGTCCGCGATCGGATTGGAACCGGCGAGGTTCAGCAGATGGAAGAGCATCTCGTCCGGGCCCTCCGCGGGTGTTGCGAGGGGGAGCACGCGCCGCAATCGCTCGGCGCACATTAAACCCGCGGCGGATCCGGAAACGCTGATGGCCCGCGCCGCCATGGGGACGTGGATGGACCCGATGCGCGCCGTGTACCAACGCCTCCTTGAGGCGTACGGACCGCAGGCGTGGTGGCCCGCCGAGACGCCGTTCGAAGTGATCGTGGGCGCGCTCCTGATGCAGCAGACCGCATGGAGGAACGTCGAGGCGGCGATCCGGAACCTCAAGGCGGCGGGCCTCTTCGACCCCGCGACGATCGCCGCCGCTCATATTCCGATCCTGCGAAAGCACGTGCGCGTCGCGGGCCTCTTCCGCACGAAACCGGCGCGGCTGAAGGCGTTCTGCCGCCACCTGCTCGAGCGCGCTGGCGGCGACCTCGCGACGTACTTCGATCGCCCGGTGGACGAGATCCGCGCGGACCTCCTCGCCCAGGACGGCGTCGGACCGGAGACCGCGGACTCGATCCTCCTCTACGCAGGGGGCCATCCGGTCTTCGTCGTCGACGCGTACACGGTGCGGATCGGACGGCGGATCGGTTGGTTCCACACGGACGCGTACGAGACGGTCCAGCGGCGGTTCGAGGCGCATGTGCCCCGGGACCTCGCGGTGTACCGGGAGTACCATGCGCTGCTCGTCGTCCACGCGAAGACGGTGTGCCGCCCGACGCCGCGATGCGACGAATGCCCCGTGCGGACCCGGTGCGCGTTCGGCCGCCGACGGAGGCGAGGCCGCGCCCGCACGATTAAGTAACGCCCGCACGATACCCGCGACGGAGGGGCGGAGGGAGTGCCGGGAGTCACCGTTGGAGAGAGGGTGCTCGTCCACCTCTCCGGGTTCCTTCGGCACGCGGACGCGTACGAGTGTCCCATCGAGATGACGCAGGACGGGATTGCGGCCGCGCTCTCGATCAGCCGCGCACACGTCGCCCTGGAGCTGAAGCGCCTCAAGACGACGGGCAAGGTCGCGGAGCGGATGGCGCACGTGGCGAACGCCCGCTCCCGCCGCAAGGTGTACGACCTCACGCCGGCGGGACAGGAGATCGCCCGGCGCATGCGGGAGCACGCGAAGGCCCGCGCGGTCGTCCTCCTCACCCCGGAGGGACGCAAGGAAGTGGCGGGGCACGAGGCGATCGAGGCGCTCCGCCGCGCCGGCCTCCGGGAGTCGGAGGCGGTCCAGCGGATCCTGTCGTCCGAGGTCGTGGACCTGCCCCATCCCGAGCCGAAGGCCGAGCCCGCGCCGAGGCCCACGTTCTTCGGCCGGGCCGCCGAGCGGCGAATCCTCGCGAACTGGCTCGCGTCCGGATCCGCGCCG
This sequence comes from Methanobacteriota archaeon, assembly GCA_005878415.1. Lineage (GTDB taxonomy): Archaea > Thermoplasmatota > Thermoplasmata > RBG-16-68-12 > RBG-16-68-12 > RBG-16-68-12. The sequence goes on along the minus strand of VBMM01000167.1, from coordinate 3,168 downwards.
GTCGCGGTCGTGATCGGCGTGGCGGGCATCGGCAAGACCGCGCTCGTCGCGAACCTCCTCGCTCCCGAGGCTCGGCCGAGGTATGTGCGGCGGGTGTACGCGCACGACGACGCGCACGGCATCCTGTCGTCCCTCGCGGACTTCCTCGCGCGCCAAGGCCGGCGTCGCCTGAAGGCGGCGATCGTCCGTCCCGCGTACGATCCGACGGAGGCGATCGCGATCCTCCGGGAGGACATCGCGGGCACCGTCGTCGCCTTCGATGACGTCCACGTGTCGGCCGCCGCGGACGGCCTCCTCCGATCCTTGTTCGAGCGCCCGGTCGACGCGAAGGTCCTCGTCCTCAGCCGAACCCAGCCCGCGTTCTACGAGCGGCCCGACGTCGTTCGGGACGAGGTCCTGGAGATCCGACTCGAGGGACTCGACGAGCCCGCGGCCGCGGAGCTGCTCGCATCCCGGGGCACGACGATGGAGCGCGAGGACGTCGATCGCGTGATCGCGGCGACCCACGGACATCCGCTCGCCCTCGAGCTCTTCGCGGCGAGCGGACTCGATGCGGGCGCCCTCGAGACGGACCGCTACGTGCTCGAGACGGTCCTCGAAGGCCTCGACGACGCCTCCGAGGCGATCCTGCGGACGTTCGCGATCCTCCGGCGCCCGACGCGCTCCCCGGAGGCGCTCGGCGCCACCGTCGCGCAGCTGCGCCGACTCGCCCGCCGCGCCCTCCTCCATCACCGTGACGACGGATACCAGCTGCACGATCTCGTGAAGGAGTTCTTCCTGCGGCGCATGACGGCCGAGAGCCGGCAGGGTGCCCACGCCCACGCCGCGGCCTACTGGGCCTCCCGGGACGACGGCCTCGAGGAGGCGTATCACCGGATCGAGGCGGGCGACGCGGACGGCGCCGCGGCCCGCCTGGCGGAGGTCGGCCGGGGGTTCGCGGAGAGCGCCCGCGCGGGCGACCTGGAGGCGTGCCTCCTGCGGGTGCCGCGGGACGTCCGGCTGGACGAGATCCTCGCGGAGACGCAGATGTTCCTCGGGAAGTTCGACGACGCGCGGCGCGTCCTGGAGGGGATCGCGGTCCGCGGGACGCCGGACGCGCGGCTCCGGGCGCGCATCCAGACCGGGCGGATCGCCACGCGCCTCGGAGCGTACGCGGAGGCGCGGAGGGCCCTCGAAGGCGCCGTGGCCGACGCGTCCTCGATGGGGCTTCGAGAACTCGAAGGCGAGGCGATGCGGTCGCTCGGCGCGGTCGAACGGCGACTCGGCGATCTTCCGGCGGCGCTCGTCCACCTCGCGGGAGCGGCCGACCTCCTGCCGGACGGCTCGCGGGAGAAGGTCCGAGCGCTCACGGAACTCGGCGCGGCCCTCATCGCGCGGGGCGACCTCCCCGCTGCCCGCATCCGGCTCACGGAGGCCGCGGGCCTGGTGCGCCGGGGGACGCGGGAGGACGCGACGATCCAAATCAACCTGGGCATCGTGCAGAGCCGGGAGGGGGACGCCCGCGGCGCCGCGATGTCCTTCGACCGCTCCGCCGACGTCGCGATGCGGACGGGCGACGTGCGATTCGCCTCGTACGCGCTCGCGAACGCCGCCGACAACCTGCTCCGGCTCGAGCAGACGGAGGCCGCCGCGGCGAAGGCGGAGCAGGCGCTCGACCTCGCGCGGACGATCGGCGATCCGGTGCTGATGTCAGCCGCCCGCGCGAACCTCGGGCTCGTCTTCGCGAAGCGAAAGGAGTGGGCGAAGGCGGAGGCGCACCTCCTGGAGTCCGTCGAGATGATCGCGCGGCTCGAGAACCCGTACTCGCTCGCGTCGCGGTTCGAGGAGCTCGCGCGGCTGTACGAGGCGCAGGGCCGCGCGACCGACGCGGCGCCGTGGCGGGAGCGGGCGGAGGGCCTGTTCGCGCAGCTGCGGGACGGGGGCCCGGCGCGGCCCGGGACTCCCTGAACAAGGCCGAACCTCGGACCCGACGGCCGGGAGACGCGTCGGACAACAAGCCGACGAAATGATTAAGTAGGTCAGACATGATGACGCCCCGTCCGCGGGGCCTTGCCCCCTCGGAAACATGGGATGGGACGTCGATGTGGTCCGCCGCACGAGCGAGGAGCCCCGCGCCTCGCGCCTTCGCCTGGGGAATCGCGATCTCGATATTGACCGCCATACTGGTCCTCGCCGCGCCGACGGCCCGGTCCTCGGGCGGGATGGTCCCGGCGGACGTCCTCAGCGTCACCCTGGTCCTCGACCGGACCTCGTACGTGAGCGGCGACAATGCCACCGCGAGGGCGATCGTCTACCGGACTCCCGGCCCGGCGAACTACACGTACGACTGGACGGTCCGCGACGGCGTGTTCGGGCCGGTCCTCGCGACGCTCTCAGACGACGACCGCACACGCGGTCGTCGCGCCCGGATACGTCGCGCTCACCCTCGATCGATCGGAGTACAACCCCGGGGAACGCGTCACGGCGTACTTCGGCCTCCGATCGAACGTGATCACGAATCCCGCGTGGACATACACCGTCGTCGACTTCGAGGGGACGACCGTCGCCTCGGGCGCGACGAACAACACCTGGTTCACGTTCACCACGCCGAACCCGGCGAGCCGCCTCTACCTGTTCACCGTCACCGCGTCCGGCAACGGCCGGTCCGCAACGGGGTCGCTGACGATCCCCCAGGCGGGCGGATACGTGATGAGCATCGCCCTCGATCGCAGCTCCTACAGTCCCGGGGAAACGATCCGCGTTCACGTCAGCGTCGCGGCCCGGGGGACCTCGAGCCTGCCGTCCCAATTCCGGTTCGTCGCGAGCCTCTTCTTCGGCGGCAGCAGCGCGTCCGCCATCACGACGTACCGGGAGGCCGACCTCTTCCTCACGGTGCCGGGGAGCCTCGGCCCGGGGGACCTCCTGCTGATCGTCAACGAGTTCAACACGGGGGCCGGTGGCTTCACGATGGTCCACGTCGGGCCCTCGGGCTCGTTCTGGTCCACGGACGTGGGCGGCATCCCCGCGTACGCGGTGGCGCTCTCGCTGCTCGTCATCCTGCTGCTCGTCGCGGTCCTCGCGATGTGGCGTCGGGCCGGCGGGGGCATGCTCGGAGGGCCGCGAGGTCCCCCCGCCCCGCCTCCGGAGGGGCCCGTCCGCGCCGCGCCCGGATCGCCGATGACCGTGATG
>VBMM01000166.1 GCA_005878415.1 Methanobacteriota archaeon | reverse complement strand
AAACCCGGTTGCTCCGCCCCGGCCTCGAACGTCACCGAGAGGATCTCGCCCTTGCTGAAGAACCCGCTGAACGGGACGATTCCGGCGAGGGCGAGGGCGCCGAAGAGCATCGTCTTCGAGGTGATTGGGAGGTGATGCGAGAGCCCGACCATATCTCGCATGTCGTTCGTGTGCACGGCGTGGATGACGCTGCCGGCGCCGAGGAAGAGGAGCGCCTTGAAGAACGCGTGGTTGAACAGGTGGTAGAGCGCCGCGCTGTACCCCGCGGAGTTCACCGGCTCGCCCCGGACCGACTCCGTCGCCATGAGGTACGCGCCGGCCCCGAGGCCGAGGAACATGTACGCGAGCTGGGAGATCGTCGAGAAGGCGAGGACGCGTTTGATGTCGACGTTGACCACTGCCATCGTCGCCGCGAAGAGCGCGGTGAAGCCGCCGATCGCGGCGATGACGAGGATCGCGGTGAAGGGCGGCTCGACGGGGGCGAGCGGCACGAGGAAGATGAACGACCGCGCGACGAGGTAGACCCCCGCCTTGACCATCGTCGCTGCGTGGATGAGCGCGCTGACCGTCGTCGGGCCTTCCATCGCATCCGGCAACCAGGCATGGAGCGGGAACTGCGCTGACTTGCCGACGGCGCCGCCGAAGAGGAGCAGCGGGATGATTGTTAGGAGCTGCGGCGTGAGGGTACTCGGATAGAGGGCCGCCATGCGCGTCCGAATGCCGTCGAACGTCAGCGTCCCGAAGACGTTCCAGATCACGATCACCCCGACGAGGAAGAGGACGTCGCCCACGCGTGTGACGAGGAACGCCTTCTTCGCTGCCGCGGCGGCCTCCGGCTTGTGGTACCAGAACCCGATCAGGAGGTACGAGCACAAGCCCATGATCTCCCAGAAGATCAGCAGCTGGAGGAAGTTGTCCGCGCTTACCGTGCCGAGCATGCCCGTCGCGAACAGGCTGACTTCGGCGTAGTAGCGCGCCCGGCCCTCCTCCTCGTGCATGTAGCCCAGCGAGTACACGAAGATCAGGAGGCAGAGGAACGACACGAGGACGAGCATCAGCGCGCTCAGGTTGTCGATGAGCAGCGCGATCCGGATATCGGCGCCGGATGCGCCGGGAATCCAGATGTATCCGTCGAGAGTCTCCGCCGGAAAGCCGCCGCCGAGGCCGCCTTGCATCAGCACCTGGACGAAGATGTACAGGGAGAGGACGAAGGATCCCGCCATCGCCCCGACGACGACATGGCCCCCGCCTTCGGGCAGGCGGCGGCCGACCAGGCCGACGAGGACGAACGCTGCGAGGGGAAGCAGGAGGATGAACCAAGCGAGCCACGCGTTCTCGATCATCCGTCACCACTTGAGGAACCGGACCTTGTCGAGCTCGATCGTCCCGTGGGTCTGGTAGATCGAGAGGAAGATCGCGAGTCCGACCGCCGCGTCGGCCGCTGCCACGGCGATCCCGAGGAGGGCGAACACCTGGCCGCTCGGGTCCCCGCTGTACGACGAGAACGCGACGAAGTTCAGGATCGAGGCGTTCAGGATGATCTCGATCGACATGAGGACGATGATCGCGTTGCGGCGAGCGAGGACCCCGTACAGGCCGATGCAGAAGAGCATCGCGGAGAGGAGCAACTCGTACTCGAGCGGGATCAGGGCCCCACCTTCCCCGGCTCGTCCATCTTCGCGAGGTAGACCCCGCCGATCATCGCCGCGCCGAGCAGGATCGCGATGAGGAGGACCGTGATCGCGTACGCGTTGAAGAGTGTGTTCGCGATGCCGTTCGACGACGTCGCGGTCGAATTGTAGACGGGAATCGATGTGGGCGTGTTGGGCCAGCTTACGTTCCCGAGAAAGGACAGCGCCATCACGAGGAACAGGGCGCCCGTCGCGAGGACCACCAGGACCTGGCGCGCGTTCACGTCCCGCCCTCCGGCTCCGCCGCCTCGTCCATGATCTTGCGGCGCGTGAGCATGATGCCGAAGACGAATAGTACCGGCACCGCGCCCGCGTACACGAGGATCTGGATCAGGAAAACGAATTCGCTCAGGAACAGGAGGTAGATCGCCCCGATCGTGACGAGGGTCATCGCGAGCCAGAACGCCGCCCGGACGAGGCGCTTGTTGATCACGACGAGGATCGAGCCAATCACCTCGAACGCGCTCAGGACGAAGAACGCGATGAGCTCCCAGTCAACGGCCGTCGCATCCCTCCCGGTGACCGGCGTCCGCGGAGCCCGTCATGGCCCTCACCCCAAGACCCGGAATCCCGCCGCGATCAGGATCGCGAGGAGTGAGTAGGGAATGAGGCGCTTCCAGCCGATGTTCAGGATCTGATCGATCCGCACGCGGGGGACGGACCACGAGAGCACGACGAAGAAGGCGGACAGCCCGTAGACCCGCAGGACGAACCAGAACTCCTCCGGGAAGATTGGGATCGGGATGCTCCCCACGAAGACGGTGGCGAACACGGGACCACTCCATCCTCCCAGGTAGAGGATCGAGATGAGCCCGGAGGCGGCCAGCATCCGGAGCCACTTGAAGGCGAAGACGATGCCGAAGCGCATCCCGCTGTATTCCGTCGTCCAGCCCTCGACGAGCTCGGCCTCCGCCTCGGGGATGTCGAACGGGACCCGCTCCATCTCGGCGATCATCGCCACGGTGAAGACGAGGAAGCCGAGGAACTGCGGGCCGAAGACGTACCACGCCGGGATCGGGAGCGTCGTGCCGGCGAGGACGATCGGCCGGTCCTGTTGCCCGACGATCACGATTGGGTTCAGGGAGCCGGTGAAGAACACGAGCGCGATGACCGCGAGGACCGCGGGGATGGAATAGGAGAGGAGCATCGCCGCGGCGCGCAGCCCGCCGACGAGGGTGTACTTGTTGTTCGCGGACCAGCCGGCGATCAGGATCCCGAGGGGTGCGAGAGAAAAAGCCGCGAGGATGAACAGGATTCCCAAATCCAGATTCGCGACGTAGAACCCGCTGCTCCACGGGAGGACGGCGAAGGCCATCAGCGTCGAGGACGCGATGAGGACCGGCGAGATGTGGAACATCGCCGAGTCGGCGTTCCGCGGCGTGATGTTCTCTTTCTGGATCAGCTTGATCCCGTCCGCGAGATTCTGCAGGTAGCCGGTCCCGCGGTGGGTCGGCCTACGGGTGCGGTTGAAGGGCCAGAACGGGAGGGACCACACGGAGATCATGATGCCGTAGCGGTCCTGGAGGCGGCTGTACAGCTTCCGCTCGACCCACATGATCGTGAAGAGGTTGATCACCGTGACCCAGAGGACCACGACGGTGACGACGATGAGCCACGTGACCAAAGTGATTACAAAATCCGTGCCGAGGAAATCCCCGAGTCCGGCGAGAGGCGGGATCGGACCGGCGAGCGCATAGATGATCTGTTGCACGATCCAGATGATTGCGGCCGTCAGGACCTTGCAGAGCCCGAACAGGTCTGGGACGAGCGGGGCGCTCACTTGTCCATCTCCCCGACGCATACGTCAACGGACCCGAGTATGGAGACGACATCGGCGAGCTTGTTCCCGCGGAGCAGCGTCGGGGTCGCGGCCATCGTGCAGAACACGGGACTGCGAATCTTGACCCGGTACGGCCGATCATCCCCGTCCCCGATGACGTAGAAGAGAGCCTCACCGCGGGAGTCCTCCGTCTTGGCGTACCCCTCGCCTTCGGCGCGGCGCGGGGGCTTCACCCGATACGGACCCGTCTTCGGCATCTTCTTCAGGGCTTGCAGGACGATCTGGCACGACTCCCGCAACTCGTTGAAGCGGCACACGAACCGGGCGTACGAGTCCCCCGCACCGCCATCGTGCCACACCTGAGGCTCGAAGTCGATCTCCCCATACGTCTCGTAGGGATCGAGGCGACGGAGGTCGACGTCCACGCCGCACGCCCGCAGGTTCGGACCCGTGATGCCCCAGTTAATCGCCTCCTCGACGGTGATCTTTCCGACGCCTTCCGTCCGCATCCGGAAGACCTTCGATTCTTGGAAGATCGCCTGATACTCATTCTCGTACTTCTCCAGGAAGTGCTCGATGCTCCGCCGGCACATCGCCTCGAAGTTCTCCGGGAGATCGTTCCGCACGCCGCCGACGCGGGGGAAGTTCTGGTTCATCCGCGCGCCCGACATCAGCTGGATCAGGTCGAGGAAGAGCTCGCGCTCCCGGAGGGCCCACAGGAGGCCCGTGAGCAGGCCGAGGTCCGGGCCGTACGAGGCGAGCCACATCAGGTGGGAGGCGATCCGCTGCAGTTCGAGGGAGATGACGCGGATCCACTGGCCTCGCTCCGGCGTCTCGATCCCCATCATCTTCTCGACGGCGAGGCAGTACGCATGGGACCAGGTGATCGACGACACGTAGCAGAGGCGGTCCGTCAGCACGACGTTCTTCTGGAACTCCCGGACCTCCATGATCTTCTCGTAGCCGCGGTGCAGGTACCCGATCTCCGGCTTCGCGTCGACGATCGTCTCGCCGTCGACCTTCACCTTCATATTCCAGAGCCCGTGGGTCATGGGGTGCTGCGGCCCCATGTTGATCCAGAACTCCGGCATCACTTCCCTCCGCGGAGCTTGCGCCGGCTGATGTACTGGCGGTCCACCTCCTGGGCGAACTCCTTGCGGAGCGGATGGAACTTGAAGTCCTCCGGGAGGAGGATCCGGACGAGGTTCGGATGGCCTTCGTACTCGACGCCCATGAGGTCCCACGCCTCCCGCTCATGGTAGTCCGCGGCGTGCCAGAGGCCCGTGAGCGAGGCGATCTTCGGGTCGTCGTAGGGGATCTGCGCGTTGACCTGGACCATGCACCCGTTGTAGTAGTTCTCGATGTGGTAGATGCTCTCGAAGTGATCCTTCCAGTCGACCGCCGTGATGCACGAGAGGTGCTCGAACCCGAGCGTGTTCTTCAGGTACGTGCACACGTCAATCAGGTCCGCGCGGTCGATCACGATCTCCACGAGCCGCTCCCGCACGGCCTTCGCGTCCTTCAGCTTCGATGCGAACGCCGCCTTGAGGCCGGCGAGGACCTCCTTCTCGACCCCGGGGACGGGACGGCCGGTGATGTGAGGAAGCGGCTTGGCGAGCGCGCTCATATCTGGATGACCTCCTCCTTCTTGAGCGCGTACTGGGTGGCGACGAACATGATCCCGAGGAACAGGAAGATCGAGAACTTGGCCACGGGCGATGCGGAAGTCAGGAGGCCGCCCCATGCGAAGGCCCAGAGGAGGAGGAAAATCGCCGCGACATCGAAGATGACGAAAATCAGCGCGAACATGTAATACTGAAAGTGGAACTGGATCTGCGCCTCGCCCTCCGGGACCTCGCCGCACTCGTACGTCAGGTCCTTCAGCGGCGTGGGGTGGTCGGGTCGAAACAGCCGCGTCGCGAAGAACGTCCCGAGAGGGAACAGCAGCGCCACGACGGCGAAAATGACCACGGGGACGTAGCTCTCCAGCGCCATCTTCGCGGCGTGGAAAAAAGGTCAGGCTATTAAACCTCTTGCTATGATGGGAGCGCTTCCGGTCGGGAGACAGAATCTCGGAGGCGTAGGGCCCGAGCGAGCCCCGAACGGACGGCTGTGGGACGCGCCGAGCGGCGCGGAATCCTTGCACAACCGTTTATATCGAGGTTCTCCGTTGATTCGTCGCAATGGCCGTCGAGGGACGCCTTCCGCCGGGACAGCGCGAGGTCCGGAAGTGGCCGCGCCTCGATCTCGGCATCGTCCCCCGATTCGATCCGAAGACCTGGGACCTTCGCGTGGATGGGGAGGTCGAAAACCCGTTGCGCTTTTCATACGAGGAATTCCTCGCGCTCCCGAAGAAGACGGTCGTGTCGGATTTCCATTGCGTCACCGGTTGGACGACGTTCGACAACGAGTGGGTCGGCGTCACGATCCGGGAGTTCGCGGAGCGGGCGCGCCTCAAGCCGAGCGGCCGGTTCGCAATGTTCCGGTGCGGCGACGGCTACACGACGTCCCATCCGACGTCTGCCCTCACCGACGACGATGTCCTGCTCGCATATCAGTGGGACGGGAAACCGCTGCCGCTCGAGCACGGAGGGCCCGTTCGGCTGCTCGTGCCAAAGAGGTACGCTTGGAAGAGCGCCAAGTGGGTCCGCGCGATCACCTTCATGTCGGAAGACGAACTCGGATACTGGGAGGTCCGCGGCTACAGCAACACCGCGGATCCCTGGACCGAAGACCGCTATTCCTTCTAGGAGCGTTTCGGGCAAAGTCCATTAGCCGACCGCTGTTAGCCGCGCCGAACTCCGTGGCGTCCCTCTCGACGGTCGACGATCAATCCGGACCACGACGGATGTCGTTCTTCGAGCATCTCGAGGAACTGCGGCAGCGGCTCAAGGCCGTGATGATCGTCGTCATCGTGCTCTTCGCCCTATTCCTGACGACGGGGGTGGGCACGGTGACCATCGCGGGGACTCAAGTCCCCATGCTCGTCCCCGCCCTCGGGCCCGGGAGCAACAACGTCGCCACGCAGTTCTTCTTCGCCATGAAGAGCTACCTCGTTCAAGGTGGCGCTCTTCCTCGCGTTCGTCACCGCTTCGCCCTTCATCGCCTACGAGATCGGCCAGTTCGTGGGACCGGCCCTGAAGCCGTCCGAAAAGCGCCTCATCTTTCGGGTCACGCTTCCGGTCCTCGCGTTGTTCCTCTCCGGGGTCACCCTCTGCTTCGTCGTGGTGCTCCCGTTCACGTTCAACCTGCTGTACTCCGTCCAGACCTCCCTCGGCGCGAATTTTCTGATCCTTTACGGCAACGACTTCATCGATTTCGTGATCTGGTTCACGCTCGCCTTCGGACTCGCGTTCGAGCTACCCATCCTCATGTACGGTTTGTCGTACCTCGGAATCGTCCGATCGGACTTCTGGAAGAAATACTGGCGTTTCGCGACGATCGGGATCTTTCTCTTCGGCGCGATCATCACGCCGGACGGCAGCGGGGTGACGATGATGCTCGTATCGATACCAATGCTCGCGCTGTACGTCATCGGCTACGCCGCGACGGCCCTGAGAGAGCGCCGCCTGGCCCGTACGAAAAGCTCTTAAGACCGTCCGGCTTCGTCGCATTGTCTCCGCCATGGTTCCGTTCTCCGTCGGCAGCGTGGAGGCGCAGTTGCCAACAGGATTCGAGTACGTCATCCTGCTGATCATCATCGGCATCCTTCTTTTGTTCGGACCCCAGAAATTGCCCGAACTCGCACGAGGCCTGGGCCGCGCCCTGGGAGAGTTCCGGCGGGGGAAGATGGAGGTCGAGCGCCAGATCTCGGAAGAGCTCACGACGATGGACGTTCGGGACACGCGGGCGCGGGTCGAGAAGGCCGCGGGCGCGCTGGGCGTCCCGGCGACGGGCCGGAGCGAGATGCAACTGAAGCTCGACATCGCGCGTGCGGTCGACCGAGCGTCGGACGATCAGGTCATCGGCGCGGCACAGGCGATGGGCGTCTACAGCTCCGGCTCGGACATACAGCGGCTCAAAGAACAGATCATCAAGGCGCTCAACGTCTGATCGTTTTCTCCCTACGACGCGTACGCGCGTTACCTTTATCGGGGCCGACCGTTTACCCGCGTTCGTTCACGGAGAAGACGCATGGTGAGCCTCGATTATGCGTACCGTCGGCTCGTGAACACGCTCGGTCCAGAGCGGGTCGCCCGCTCCGAATTCGAGCGGATGGTCTACAGCCACGACTTCGCGTCGCTCCCGAAGATCGCGCTGCTCCAGTGGCGGCTCTACCCGGATTTCGTCGTGCTTCCGCAGACGACGGAGGAGGTCGCCGCGCTCGTCAACCTGAGCGATGAGAGCCAGCTTCAAATCACGCCACGCGGCGGCGGTACGAGCTGGTACGGCGGCACCGTGCCGAACCGCGGGGGCGTGCTCGTCGACATGCGCAAGATGAACGCGATCCTCGGCCTCGACGCGGACGCGCGCACCGTGACCGTGGAGGCCGGCGCGACGTGGAAGGACATCGAGGACTACGTCGAGTCCAAAGGGTTCACCCTGCCGGTCGTGCCGACGAATGCGATCGGGAGCACGATCGGCGGCGCGATCAACTCCGGGGCGACGGGTATTGGGGGCGTGCGGAACGGGAGCCTTCGCGACGCGATCAGGAACCTCGATGTCGTCCTGCCGGATGGCCGCATCCTGAAGACCGCGCCGACGGCCGACGCGGGCGGTTCGCTCGCCGATCTCACAGCACTCTTCTTCGGCGCCGAAGGGACGCTCGGCATCATCACGCGGGTGACGTTGCGACTCGTCCCCAAGCCGGACGTCGTCAAGCCGATCGCCTATGCGTTCCCCGGGCTCGCCGCGGGCGCACGATTCCTGAGAGGCCTCCTCGACGCCGGGCTCAGTCCGCATCACGCAATCCTAATCGACCGGGAACACTTCGTGTTCGAACGGGCGCTTCGGCCGGACAGCCCGGACCCGGCGCCGATCGCCCTCGTCGCGGTCCGGGGGGCGAAGGATGACACGGCGGACCAAGAGCGGACCGTCGATGGCATCGCCTCGAAGGAAAAGGCCACGAAGCTCTCGCCGGAAATCGCGGACCGGATGTGGCGGGAGCGATACAACAACTACAGCGCGCGCCGGCTGAGTCGGGGCTTGATCGTCTCCTACAACCTCGTGCCGGTCTCTCGGCTGCCCGAGGCGGTCGAGAGAGCCGCGGAGATCCGGGACAAGCTCAAGCTGAACGGAGCGGTGCAGGCGTATCTCGTCGACTCGACGACCGCCGCCCTCGTGCCGTACGTCCTCATGGACGACACGCGTCCGTCCGGCGGCACCGCGCTCGGCTTCGCGAAACGGATGGGCGACGCCGCGTTCAAGATGGATGGCCATCCGATGGGGCTCGGCCTGTTCTTCGTGTTCAACCTGAGGAAGATGCACGGCCGCGCGACCACGATGGTTTCCGCCGTCAAGGCGGTCCTCGATCCGCGCAAGAAGATCAACGGCGGGAAGACGTTCGAGGTCTGGACGAAGTACCCGTGGCCGGGACTGCGGGCGATCCCCCCGCCCGGGATGGCGGTCGGCCTCGAGATCGCCGCGATCCTGCGGCGCGCGAAGCCGACCCGGGACCGGTTCGTGCGGGCGTACGAGCACGCCAAGGAGGAATGAGGTGGGCCTCCTGCGCGATTGGCACTACATCGAGAAGGCCGTCGAAATCCCGGCACTCTCCGAGCTGATCCGGGATGCGCTGATCCGCGCGCTCTTCGTGCGGGACGACCGCGTGCTCCCGAGGGACCTGATCGCGGACCTGAGTCGGGTGCCGTCCGTCACGGTGAAGGTGAAGGACGACGGAGAGGTCCGCAAGCTCGTGCGGGTGCTGAACGGACAAGAGAGCACGCTGAGCCTCGGGCTGTCCGCGGAGGACTACCACTTCTTCCGCACGCA
>VBMM01000165.1 GCA_005878415.1 Methanobacteriota archaeon | reverse complement strand
ATCCCCTTGAGGCCACGGGGGGATCCGTGGTTGTCGAGGATCTTCTGCACCAAGTCCTCCCGCCAGAACCCCTCACGCTTCGCGACCTCCTCGAAATAGTCCAGGAAGTAGGGCAACTCCTCCCCGTCCATCACGCGCTTGTACCAGATCAGGCTGAACTCCGGCTCGCAGCCGCCGGAGGTGTCGGCGATCATCGAGAGCGTGCCGGTCGGTGCGACGGTCGTGACGTACGAGTTTCGGAGCCGCAGGCCCTTCTCCTGGTGGCGGCTTCCCTCCCACGCCGGGTACACGCCGCGTTCCTCCGCGAGCTTCGAGCTCTCATTATATCCGGTTTCCTGAATAAATTGCATGATCTTGCGGCCCCATCCGACTCCATCCTTGGAATCGTACGGGACTTCGAGCATGAACAGCGTCCGCGCGAAGCCCATGACCCCGAGGCCGATTTTGCGGGTGGCCCGAGTCATCTCTTCGATTTCCTTGACAGGGTAGGCGTTCATGTCGATGACGTCATCGAGCATGCGAACAGTCGCGCGAATCGTCCCTTCGAGTTTCTTCCAATCGACATCCCAGCGACCCGCCGCGTTTCGCTTCATGTGCCGCGCGAGATCGATCGAACCGAGGTTGCAAGACTCGTACGGTAAGAGCGGTTGTTCCCCGCAATTTCGTACAATGATACCATTTGCTGTACATGAATGGGAATCCTGCTCGGTGAAGTCGTAGACCTGCTGTTCTCCAACGAACTCGTGCGAAACGAGAATGTCCTCAAAACTCGAAGGCCGCACGCGATGCGCACCGATCGACGCCACGCGGGCCTGCTTTTCGTCAAGGAACCCAATTGTGTTGCGGAAGCGGTCGCGTCCTTCCCCGAAGACCGCGAGCTCGTACAGAACGCCGTCGCTAAAGTAAGCCTTCTGCTCTCCTGATTTCGTGACGTACTGGAATCCAGTCGCTCTCGCCGGCCGGCTCCGGTGAAGAATCCGCGATCGAATGCCGAGGTTCAAGAGAAGGAGTTGCACGCCCTGGAGGAGTCTGTAACTCTTTGAGGTCAAGGCGACCCAGTAGGCCCCCGGATCGGGATGGGTTCTCACCGTCCCGTCCGCAGTGAACAACGCCTGGAGGAATCCGACGACCGCCTCTCTGGGCGCCGCAAGCAGCGAAGTGGGAACTTCCTTGTCGGCGGAACCGACCGACTTCACCCCGAGGTGCTCGAAGAATTCGACGAAGAACTTTGAGTGATAGGAGAGGTGATAGACTCCGTTCGCCCGCTTAACTCCACGAATGTTTCGTCCGTACCAGCGATTCAAAATCGGTCGCAGAGTTGCGAAGACCGGAGCGTCATTCCTGGCGAACGTGAACCCGACGCGGCAATTCTTGTCGCCCGATCGGAGCCAGCCGTCGCCAATCAGCCAGCCGAGGGCGAGGCCCAGCTCACGCGACCACTCGGTCGGAAGGTTGAGCTGTGTGGTCTTCCCGTTCTCCCCGATGTGGACGTTCGACGGTTGGAATGGCAGTTCTCGAGCTTTCGAGAACCTTCCTTCCCCCGATTGGATCAGGAGTTTGTGGACTCCCGGCACCAAGTCCTCGAGCGGAAGCCAGCCCTCCGTCGTGAGGACCTTGTGATCTGCCGTCGCCGTAAGGTCGAACCCGGATTTCGTCGCGATCCGCCAGACAGGCTTCACGCCGGTCCGCCACGCGGCCACCAAGGGCCCGAGCCGGGTGCCCCGCTCCGCCTGGTCGCGGCTCGCCAGTAACATGCCGTTCGATTCCGTCACGACTTCCGCCGGCACGCGGCGGTCCGTCACCAGGGAGATTCCGCCATGAGGGAAGCGCTCCGCGAGTTCCGCAATCGGGATCAACCCCACCTCCGTCGACACGAGCGTGTCGCCCGTGACACAGGGATTCGTCGCCTCCATGTCTCCGACGTTCGGCGTCGGTTGGCGGCGGTTGTTCTCGTCGATGAAGAAGAGTCCCGGTTCGCCATTCTTCCATGCTTGGTACGCAATCTTGTCTAGGACCTCGCGGGCGTCGAGCTGTCCGACTGCTTTCTTACTGCGGGGATTGATTAAGTCATATTTCGTCGCGGATTTGAGTGCCTCCATGAACCCGTCCGTCACCGCCACGGAGATGTTGAAGTTCGTAATCTCCGTCGTTTTGTCCTTGCACGTGATGAACTCGAGGATGTCCGGATGGTCCACGCGGAGGATGCCCATATTCGCCCCGCGCCGCTTGTTGTGCACCAGGATTCCATTCGCGACGAAGCTCGAGGGTCCGGGGACCTCGAGATCTGCAGTCTGTGTCTTTCCCGAACCAATCGCGGTGACGCGCGCGTACACCCGCGACGGGTCCGCCATCGCACGAAGATGTTCGCTCGATGCAACCTCAGGAAACTCTCGAATCAGTTGCTGAAGGCGTTGGCGTGGAAGTTGACGAGGATGCTTGGCGCTGACGTAGTGCATCAACGCGCGGTACAAGACCCGATTCGCCCCGCGACGCGATCGACCCGGTCCGCTCCCGCGGCCAACGAAGGAATACGTGGATCGGAGGATTCCCGCCTGGTTCGGGACAACATCGGACGTATTCACCCGAGGTCTCGGGCCGTTTTCCAGATGGTCTTGTTTCCGATCGCCAATGAACCCGATGTCGCCCGCGAATCTACGAACGCTGTCCTCGTCGACGATTGTGAGGACATGGACCGGCTTGTGACCGAGCGCCCGTGCACGTGCATCGATCTTCGTCCGCCGGGCGACCATGCCAAGAGCCAGGAGAAGTTGTTGCACCTCGGTTGCGAGTCTCGGAGAGGTGGTGGAGAGACACGGGTAACCGCTGCTGCTGTGAACATGGCCGTCGCCTTCGAATAACCCTCGAACAAATGCGCGAGCCGTCTCTGCGGATCCCCCGAGGATTTCGGAGGGGACGAAAGCGTTCGGCGAGGAACCTTTGATCCAACCGAGGCGTTCCAACCAGCGAACGAGATCTCTCGACTGGAACTGGATGTCGACGTACCCTCCTCCGCCACGGCCCGGCGTGATTCGGTTGGGCGCAAGCCCGAAACAGCGTTGCATCGCGACTCGAATCCGATCGGCGACTTCGAGGTCGATGGTCCCGACGGTGAAGATGAATCGACCTCCCGAGCTCGTGCAGCCATCGGCCATGTACAGACCGAGAATTTCTGACAGATCGGCGTTCATCCGTTCCGGAACGCGAAGTGGCGTGGCGTTCCAGTGTTGCGAGCCGATGGGCGGGAGCGAGATGTCTCTCCCGACGTGCCCGCCCTTAACCACAAGAATCCAGTCGCCCGGGCGAAGCTCCGACGCCTCTCGCCACGATACCTGGCCAGAATTGTCAACGATTGCGATTGCGTGATTGTACGTCGCATCGAGCGTCAAACCCAGATCCGTTTCGATCCTCAGAACCTCGGCCGGTCCGTTGTCCTGCGCGATGAGTGCATGGGAGTATCCCGAGCCGTCGTGCACCTGCTCCCGCGTGAAGTTCTCCCCGAGAGGCGGGCTGTTCAGCAGCCGCCCGAGCGGCTTTAGTCCGTTCGTCGTCCGCAGGAGACTCGCGGTCGAGATGCAACCGCCCTGCTTGACTGTCTGGGTCGAAGCATCGAAGATTTTCATGAACGAAACGGGTCCTGAGGCCACGCCCATCGTCGATTTCACGAAGTCGCCCTTCGGTCGCAACCGGGAAAAGGCAAACCCAGTGCCCCCGCCTCCTTGGTGGATCAGAGCTTGCTGCTTCAACGCGTCAAAGATTCCGACGAGGCTGTCGTCCACCGGAATCACGAAGCAAGCCGAGAGCAATTGCAGTTCAAGCCCCGCGTTCATCAGGGTGGGGCTGTTCGGCAGGAAGTCGAGGTTCGCGATGATGCGGTAGAACCGCAGCGCGGTCTCCTCGACCTGGGCGTCGTCGGCCCCATAGTTCCGTTCCGCCTGCGCGAGGTTCCAGGCGACGCGCGCGAAGAGCTCTTTCGGCGTCTCGATGACGCGGCCGCGGTCGTCCTTCTTGAGATACCGCTTCCCCAGCACTCGAAGCGCGTTGTCGGTCAGCTTCGGATCCGGCTCATGCTCGACAATCTGGATAGCCTTCGAATCAGCAACTCTCATCTGTTCCATGGAATGAACCCTCTCCCGGGGGAATCAGGTGCCACATAGCATGGGCGGTGATGCCATCCCCGGGGGTGAGCGCAGCCAACCCGGTCACCGGGTATATTACTTTTTGAACCACGTATGTTACCACCAGCGC
>VBMM01000164.1 GCA_005878415.1 Methanobacteriota archaeon | reverse complement strand
ATTGTGAAGAAGCAGGTCCCGAACGTCTTCGGACGTCTTCTCTACGGTTCCCGTTTCCACGCGCGGCGGCAAACGCGAGGCCAGATGGGACTTGGGATTTCCGGGGCGGTCATGTACGGGCAGCTGACGACCGGGAAGCCGACGAAGGTCCGATCGAAGACGGCGGAAGACGATGTCGCTTACGAGATTGAACTCATCCTCGACACGAAGAAAAACCGGCCAAATACGATTTCGGAAGACTTTGTCATCTGGGAGAAAGCCCACGGCACGCGGGTAGAAATCCCGCTCAAAGGGAGATACGTCGCGGGCAAGCAGTCCATCCCGGAGTATCTCAAGGCGTCCGCCATCGTGAATCCTCACGTCCGGATCGTCTACAAGGGGCCCGACGGCGAGACGACCACCTACGAACGAGCGACGGAGGATCTCCCTCCCGTCACGAAGGAGATCGCGCCGCACCCGCACGGCATCGAACTCGGCGCGCTCATGGCGATGATGAAGGAGACGAAGTCATACAAGCTCGCCGCCTTCCTTGAGGAGGAATTCGTCCGGGTATCTTCCCGAGTCGCCAAGGAAATCTGCGAGGCGGCCGGGATCGATCCGGACACCAAGCCGAAGTCGCTGACCCTCGAGAAGGCGAACGCCCTCCATGATGCCATGCAATCCGCGAAGCTGATGGCCCCGCCGACGGACTGCCTCAGTCCGATCGGAGAGCGATTGATCAAGCGCGGTCTCAAGAATGTCCTCGGTAACCTCCGGCCCGAGTTCTATGCCCCGCCGCTGACTCGGGATCCCGCTGTCTACGCCGGAAACCCGTTCCAGACCGAAGTCGGGATCGTCTTCGGTGGCGACCTGCCTCCGGACCAGCCGGTCGAAGTCCTTCGGTTCGCGAATCGGGTACCGCTGTTGTATCAGGCGGGAGGCTGCGCGCTTACGCAGGCGGTCGCGAACGTCGACTGGCGGCGATATGGACTCGAACAACGCGGCGGCCAGGGGGTCCCCTTCGGTCCGGCTATCATCCTGGTCCATCTTTGTTCGACCAAGGTTCCCTTTTCGTCCGAGGCCAAAGAGGCCGTCGCGACGGTCGACGACATCATGACGGAACTCGACCTCGCGCTGAAGGAATGCGGGCGTCGGCTCAAGACGCACCTGACGAAGAAGGCGCACCGCGAAAAGACGAAGGAGAAGTTCGAGATCGTCCAGCTCATCCTGCCGCGGATCGCGGAGAAGTCCGCGAAAATCGTGGACAAGAAGGTCCCTTCCCTCGACGCGACGATCACCAAGATTATGGGCGTCGTCTGGATCGACGAGGAGATCGCGTACGACAAGAAGCAGAGGCGGCACACGGTCACCATCAACGTCCACAACTTCACGTCCGCCGGGAAGAAGCTCAATCTTCACCTCCTGCTCCCGCGCGGGATCGGGGCGAAAGGCTTCGAGCCGAAGCCTGCCGAGGTGCGCGACGACGGGAAGATCACGTGGGAGCTGAAACGGATTGACTCCGTGCAGAAAGGATCCGTCTTGTTCGTCCTCGAAGGGCTCGACGAGGCGGAGTACGATGAGTCCGAGGTCTTCGTGAGCGGCATCAACCCGGGCCTCGTGATTGGCGCGGAGCCCTTGCCCGGGGACTGGGAGATGAACTACGCGGACTTCGAGGAAGAGGAGGCCGAAGCCCCCGCGCCCGAAGCACCGGAGGAGGGCGAAATCGACTACGACGAGACGGAGGAGGCGCTCGACGATGAGTAAGAAGAAGGCCGCTGCGTCCGAGTCGAACAAAGCCGTGGACGCCTTGTACAAGATCGCGGAGGAGATCTACGAGGAACTCGACGTCGGCCAGATACCGAAGATGAAGATTCCGCTGCGCACGAAGGCGAACATCCGATTCGATTCGAAGCATGCCGTTTGGAAATACGGGAGCCTCATGGGCGTCCGGAGCGCGAAGAAACTCAAAGGGGCGCTCATGCTGCTCCGGACGATGCACGTCCTCGAGTTCATCCGGGACATGATCCGAGACAGCAAGTCCTCGACGCTCAGGGAGATGTACTACATCTCCGAAGGGTGGGACATCGCGAAGTTCCACGCCCAGGACGAATCAAACCTCCTGGCGGAAGACCTCGAGGTGATCACCCAGCTCCTGCGAGAGGATTTCAAGCTCCGACCGGAAGAGAGCGGGGCGAGCGTGATCGGCAACCTGACCCTCGAAGAGATCACGCGAAACGGAGAACGCAAACGGATCAACTGCCGGGACGACGTGGGCGACGCGGGCTACACGATCCCCTACAACGTGGAGAAGGAGAAGGTCAAGTTCATCGAGGCGGACGCGAAGTTCATCCTTGCGATCGAGACCGGCGGCATGTTCGATCGGCTCGTCGAGAACGGCTTCGACGATGACGCGAAGTGCGTCCTCGTCCATCTGAAGGGACAGCCCTCCCGGAGCACGCGGAGGCTGCTCAAGCGGCTGAACGAAGAGATGAAGCTCCCCATCGCGACGTTCACCGACGGCGATCCGTGGTCGTTCCGCATCCACGCCTCCGTTGCGTACGGAGCCATCAAGACCGCCCACATCTCCGAATTTCTTGCGACACCCACCGCGGAATTCGTAGGCATCACCGCGAGCGACATCCTGAATTACGAGCTGCCGACGGACGCGCTCACGCCACGGGACATTGGGGCTCTCAACGCGGAGATGTCCGATCCGCGCTTCAACGATGAGTTCTGGCGGACCGAGATCCAGACCATGCTCCAGATCAACAAGAAGGCGGAACAGCAGGCGCTCGCGAAGTACGGACTCGACTACGTGACCGACACGTATCTCCCGGAGAAGCTCGGCCCCCTGGGAATGATGTAGTTCTCGGCCGGTCGATTGTCCCGCTCACGGCGCCTCGCGGAACACCGACCCGAGGCTTCCATCGACCCAGAGTGACCGCGGGCGACCGTTTCCGTTCGATTCGACATCGAACCGCCAGATTGGCAGGAGGACGAGTTCGGGTTCCACCGCTGACGGCTTCACGCCGAGCGTCGTGCGGACGATCTCCTGCGCCCGCGACGGGCCGACCTGCGCGATCCGGATCGAGTCGTCGATCCGGGCCGCGGGGATGTGCTCCAGGAGGGATTTCGGCGCGAGCGGCTCGAGCTTCACCGCGTCCTTGCGGGGAATCTCCTCGAACGTGATGCGGCCGTACACCCCGTGGCCCAGCTCCCCCGATACGGCATTCACGTAGAACTGGCGGACCACGCGACCGCCTTTGCGACCGAGCGGGACCTCCGCCTCGACCCGCCACAGCGGGAGATAGTAGAACGCCTTGCGGGCGACCTGCTCCCGCGGGCTGAGCAACCGCCTCCGGACGTGGTCGCGGACGACCTTTGTCGCCCGGACGAGCGGGAACCGCAACGGGAACATCGCGAGCCGCGCCGGCGCGCCCCGGCGGGGATCGAACCCGACAGTCGGGTCCCAGTACACCTCTCGGCCATCGATCCGCTCTGCCGTGAGGAGCCGATGCTCGACGAGCTTCCGCAGGAGGATCGGAAGGAACTTCTCGTCGGCGACGACGCGCGTCGCGATCTCCGATTGCCCGTAGAGTCCCGGCGCGTCCTCGAAGACCTTCAGCACGCGGAGGCCGATCCCCTCCTCCACCGCGCTGGGCACCGTGGCCTTCGCGTCCCGGGCGGCCGCCGCCGCCATCCGCCGCCGACGCGCGATCCGGTCCTCGGCCATCGGCTCCGCCGGGGAAAGGGTCCCGGTCGCTTGAATCTCCCGGAACTTCTCCTCCGGCACGACCTCGTGGCGGGTCGCGAGGCCCCGCACCCGCAGGCGCTGCGCGGACGTCAGGTGGTCGGGCGACAGGAGGATGAACTCGCCCGCGCGCAACGACGGGATCGCCGCCAGGATCCCCTCGGGCGGTCCGTTCACGGATGCGATCACGTGCCGCACCCGGTCGAGGTCCTG
>VBMM01000163.1 GCA_005878415.1 Methanobacteriota archaeon | reverse complement strand
CAGACCGCGTGGATCAACGTCACCCACGTAGATAGTCCGCCGACGTTCGATCCGCCGTCCCCGCTCTACGTACCGGCGAACGACACGTACGTGTTCGACGAGGGCCCGTACATCGGCGATCCCGACACGCCGGCCGCGTCGCTCACGCTGATGAGCGACGACCCGGCCCACGTGTCCGTATCCGGGACGGGTCGTCGTCGTCAAGGTGACGACCGACCACCCGCCCGCCCTCCAGAGGTCCCTGCCCGACGTGACGATGCAGGAGGGCGCGCTGGTCCGCGGCGTGTTCAACTTGTCCGAGTACTTCTCGGATCCAGATCAGGACTCGTTGTTCTACTCGACCGGCTACACGCACTTGATTGTCGCGATCCGCTCGAACCTGAGCGTGGACATTCAGGCCCCGGCGGGCTGGTGGGGCGAGGAGGACGTGACGTTCCGCGCGACGGACCCGACCGGGGCGATTGCGGAGGACACCGTCCGGGTGACGGTCCTGCACGTCGACGCGCCGCCGGTGTGGGGCGCCGTGCCGGATTTGCGCGTGCGGTTCGATACCCCGTTCTCCTTCACCCTAGACCCATACCTCAGCGACCCGGACACCCCGTCGTCGGACCTCATCGTGAGCGCGTCGGATCCGACGCACGCGCTCGTGTCGGGCCATCTCCTCACGTTGACCTATCCGTGGGTCCTCAACGGCACGGTCCAGCCCCTCGTCCTCTCCGTGAGCGATGGCGTGTTCACGGTCAACCGCACGGTCCTCGTTGCGATCGGCTCGGACTGGCCTCCGATCATCGTGACGAAGATGCCGGACGCCTCCTTTGACGAAGGGACGACCCGCCGCGCGGCGTACCGGCTCTCGGACTACTTCGCGGACCCGGATGGCATCTTGCTCTTCTGGACCGTCGGGAATTCGAGGATTGGCGTGACGATCCAGGCGAACGGGAGCGTCGACCTCACGAGCGCGGCGGGATGGTGGGGCACCGAGACGGTCACCTTCCGCGCCACGGACCCACAGCGTGCGCTCCAGGAAGACACAGTCCGCATCACGGTCGTCCATGTGGACCGTCCGCCCGCCTTCCTCGCGGTGCCCGACGTCTTCCTGAACGTCACGACGACGTACCTCTCGCTCACGTCGTACCTGGCGGATCCGGACACGAAGGTGTCGGACCTCGTCCTCGTGTCCACGAACAGCCCTCATGCCATCATCCTCGGCCAAGGGCTTCTCTTGACGTACGCCGCCGACGCGGACGAGTCCATCGGCGTCGTCGTGAGCGACGGCAACCTGACCGGCGCCGCGACGATCCACGTGCGCGTGGTCCTGCCCGCGGGCGTCGTCCAGGAGATCATCCCCGCTTGGCTCTACTGGCTTCCGATGCCGCTTGCGGCCGGCGCGCTCGGGGGGTTCCTCGTCTACCGCCGCCGCCAGCTCGAGTGGGCATTCCTCGTCACGAACACCGGTCTGCTCGTGAGCAGCGTGTCGCGCCGCGGCGACGGGTCGCTCGACACGGACCTGCTGACGGGCATGCTGACGACGATCATGGACTTCGCTCGCCGGAGCTTCTCCGACGAGACGGAGCGGCACCTCGAAGGACTCGAGCTTGGAGAGAAGCGCGTGTCGATCGTCCGGGGAGACCGCGTCTACCTCGCCGTCGTCTACCGTGGGCGGACGCCGGGATCGCTGACATCGAGGATGCGCGTCCTCGTCCAGAAGTTAGAGAGTCGATATCCGGGGGCGTTCGGGGACGTCCTCGACACGTCGAAGCTCGAGGGCATCCCGGTCGAGCTGGAACGCCTGGTGAGTCGCGGGAACCTTCCGTTCGTGCGCTTCGGCTCGGAGGACCGCGCGGGTTGAGCCGGCGCGGTCGCCGGTGCAGTCCGAGCCGGACCGAGACGAGGAGATGGGACGGCCGGCTAGAGCCGGAAGGCATTGATCAGCAGGCGCGTGATCATCGCGGCGGTCACGGACAGGACGATGATCGTCAGCTGGCCGAGGATCCGCGAGTCGTACGGCCAAGTGCGGATGTTCGTTGCATCCCGAATCTCCATTTCGAGGACTTGCAAGCTCGTCATTTGACGCAGGCGTCGATCGACGAGCGCGAGCGGCTCGCCTTCCGGTTGCGGATCGTCTTCGCGGAGGTCGGCCACCGCTTGGACGAAGCGGGCTCGGACGGCGGACAGCTCGCGCCGCTTCACTTCCGTCATCTTGCGGCGGATCCCACTCAACGGGAGGAAGAACATGGGGATGCCGATGGCCGCGAAGACGGCGACCGTCAGCGCGGTGCTCAAATCGCCCGCGAAGGAATTCGCGACGAGGACGATCAGCAGGACCGCGTAGTACGAGAACGCGAAGCGAAGCGACAGCTGCCCGATGAGCCGGGTGCCGAGCAACGAATCCTCCCGATACGACTTCAGCCGGAGCGGTCGCTTCCCGAGTTCGTACAGCCCGAGGAGTCCCGTCGCGTACATCCAGACGAAATTCAGGATTCCGAGCGTCAGGAGGAACCGGAGGATTTCAAGGGGGATGAGGAACAAGCCTTCGCGCCTCCCGCTGTCGCTGAGGGCGAGCCCGACGCCGGAAATCAGTTCGAGCCCCGCGGAGATGACGACCGGCCACATCGCCGACGTGAATCGGAAGACGTGACGATACGCCGGCTCGCCCTCCGGGCATAGTGCGACGAGTTCGTCCTTCGCCGAGACGAGCCACACCCGCATCGCGCGGACTCCCAAGAACACCAGGAAATCGACGAGGACGAAGAGCGCAGCGTTCGCCATCCATTCCCATGTGACGTCGCCGCCATTCGCGACGGCGATCCGAGCCGCCGCATCCCAGCTGCCCGTTCGGACGAACTCGACGACCAGGAATCCCGGCGCCGCGAGGAGGTTCGCGAACACGAACGCGGCGAGGACGTACGGGAGGCGGAGTGAGTCCAGGACCGTCTCGAACGGGGTCGGTTTCTCTGGGCCCCGTGCCCACCGCGATGCGTCCGTCCCGTCTGCAGTCGCTCGTCGAACGCCTGTATGCTCGAGTCCCACGATCTGCTCCCTCTGGGGCCGAGACCGATGGAGGCGACGTCGGATAATCTCTTCGTCCGCCTCGGCTAACTCGGGGCCGGCGGGAACCAGGTGCCGTCGGGGAACTCGGTGCCCAGGAACTGGTTGAAGAGGGACGGGACCACCTTCGAGCGGTCCTTTTCCGCGTTCAACGTGTGGACGATCGTTTCCGGGTTCGCCCCGAGATAGTAGCGGAACCACTCGAGGACCCGGTCTTTCGGGAACCGTTCGCCGCCGGGTCCCACCAGGGCTTCCGCTTGGTGGTCTTGGAACGCTTCGGTCAGCGCCCTCAGCGCGGATTGCTCGACGGAGACGATCGACTGCACGGACTTCGGCTCGAGGACCTTGTAGCTCACCGAGAACCCCTTGTGCCCCGGCGCGTAGACGAACGTGCCCAACGTCAGGATGCCGACCGCGGCCGCCGTCGCGACCTTGCCGGCGGTCGATATCGTGCGGAATCCGAGCGTGTGCTGTTGCGCGTCCGCGGGCGTGCCGAGGGGGAAGTGGTTCACGTCCCACTGGAATGGCGAGAGGGTGAATGCGAGGTCCCGGGAGTCGGGAGGCCTGAAGCCCGAAGGGGCGAGAGCGCGGGCCTGCGGTTTGTCGGAGCAGTTCATCCCGATCAGGAATACGTTCAGCGGCTGACCCGGTTTGACGTAGTGGGATTCGAGGACACAACCGACGTAGAATCGATCCCAGACCGCGAAGAGCTGGGTCCACGTCACCATCGTCACCCCGGGGTCCTTGTTCAGGATCGGGAGGAAGAACTCCGGCTTCCGTGCGCCGCTGCCGTGCCTCAGCTTCTTCGAGAGGTCGAGCAGGCGCGGCACGCTCGAGCTGATGACGACCATGCCCGAGGCCTGTTTCGGCGAGACGCCTGATCGCGCGAAGGACACGGACGCGCACGCGGGTTCGAGTTCGGGGAACGCCTCCGGCACGTACCACTGGCCGCTCCCTTGCGGTCGAATGCGGGCGTTCATCGAGACGGATCGGTTCAGGAGGGCCTCGACGATCTGTTCCCGCGTCAGGATTGCGGGTGCGCCGCCCTCGTTCGACAGCTCCCACCGCTCGCCCGGACCGAGCCGCTGCGGTCCGCTCGCGGCACGCGCGCCCATCGGCTGAGTGGGTTCGGCCTCCCGTCCCCCCACGAGGCGGCCATGAGCGAGTGAAATCATGAAAGTAACGCTCCTCGGCGAGACGCTTCGTCCTAGAGCCAGCGGTGGCGGGTCGGGTAGAACTTCGGCCGGCCGTCCGGATGGCGGGCCTTGTACCGGATGTAGCGCTCGTGCCACCGCCGGTACCGCGCGTCGGACGAGTGGAGCCGCCGGTGGGGCATCCGGATCAGCGTCTGCTCGACGGCCCACGCGTTCCGCGGGGAGAGCCGCCAGTCCGCGCGGAGAGTCCGGAGGTCGAGGACACCGTACCCGTTGACGCGGCCCGTGAGGTCCACGAACGGGTCGACGTACGAATAGACGAGATCGCGAATCGATCTGTAGAGCGGCTTGCGGCCATGGAGACCGGGGTCCCGTGACCGTGCGACGGTCCCGTATTTCCCGGCCCGCCGGAACAGGAAGACGACATGATCGAGGTCGTCCTGAGACTCGAGATCGACAACGATCGGCGGGTATCCGTGCTGTTCGAGGATCGTCGCGGCGCAGAGGGCCGCCTCGAGGCAGTGCACCTGGTTCGCCCGCACGACGCCCCGGAAGGGGGTGAAGGCCGATCGCGGAGGGGCCGCGCTCATGGCCGGCGGCGGAGGATTTCCGAGCCCTCGGACGCGGTCATCGGCCGCCCGTAGATTGGCGAACCGGGTTGCTGGCGTCGCCCGCCGTCGCGGAGCGAACCCGTGTCAAGCGCCGCGAACCCGATCTCCTCGATGAGTTTCGCGACCGTCGCCTTCGCGGCCGCGTCGTCTCCCGCGACGAAGACGGCGAGTCGGTCCTTCGACGACGACCGTCCGCCGGTCTCTAGCGTCTTCCAACCCATCGTGTTGAAAGCCTTCACGACGCGGGAGCCAGGGAGCCGCTTCGCGACCTCCTCGCTCGACGTGCTCTCCCCGAGGTCCGTCACGCGGCCGGCCGCCGAGTATGGATTCATCGCGTCGACGACGATCTTCCCGGCGAACCGCTCCGCGGGAGGGAGCTGGTCCATCTTCCTGTAAGGGATCGCCAGGAGGACCACGTCCCCGAACGTCGCGGCATCCGCAGGCGTCGTGGCCTTCGCTCTCGGTCCGATCGACGAGACCAGAGGATCCAAGGATCCCGGCTCTCGCGAATTCGATACCGCCACGTCGTGCCCGGCCCGGGCGAACAGCTTCGCCGCCGTCCCGCCGATATGCCCTGCCCCGATGATCCCGATTCGCATGGGTCCCGCTCTCCCGGGCGACCGCCAAGACGTTCATCCGTTATGGAACTTCGGAATCGATTGGCGGATCCTTTCGCCGACGTCACCGGAGGCTAGATAACCGGGTCGCCGTTGCGGCCGGACGGGCCCATGGCCTCGACCGCTAAGCCGGACACCCCGCGGACGCGCGTCCCCGTCCCCCGCCAAGTGCAGTGGTTCATCGTCCTCCTCGCGCCGTCGGCGATCGCCTACGGATTCTTCCTCGTTTGGATTCCGGCGTACCTCCCGGAACTCGGCTTCGACTCAGGGACGATCGGCCTGCTGCTCGGCGTCAACGGGGGTGCCCTGATCCTCGGCTCGATCCCGCTGAGCATCCTCGCGGACCGGAAGGGCAAGAAGCGCGTCCTGCTCGCCGCGCTCGTCGTGTTCCCGCCGATCATGGCGGCGTTCGCCCTGACGTTGGACGTGCGGGTGCTCGTGGTCGCCTCGTTCCTCGCGGGCCTCGTCGACGGGGCCTTCAGCTCGACGTGGAACGCGCTGATCGCGGACCA
>VBMM01000162.1 GCA_005878415.1 Methanobacteriota archaeon | reverse complement strand
GACCGGGAAGGCGAGCTCATCGGGATCGAGGCGCTGGAGACCCTCCGGGCCGTCCGGCCGGACCTGCCCGCGCGTCGCGCGCGGTTCAGCGCGATGGCGGCCGGCGAGGTGCGCCGCGCGTTCCACGACCTGACGGACCCGGATTGGGCGCTCGCCGAGGCCGCGGCCGCGCGGCAGCGGATCGACCTCGCCTGGGGCGCGGTCCTGACCCGGTTCCTCACGCTCGAGTGCGGCTCCGGGCGGCAGGTGCTGTCGGCGGGACGCGTGCAGACGCCGACCTTGCGGCTCGTCGCGGACCGAGAGAGGGACCGCGAGAGCTTCGTGCCGCGACCCTTTTGGAACGTCACCCTGGTCGCTGGCGATCCTCCGTTCGATGCGGAGGCGATCGGCGGCCCGTTCTGGGACCTCGGGGGCGCGCAAGCCGTGATCGCCCTCGCGGGCCTGGAGGACTCCGCCCTCGTCGCGGACGTCCAGCGGTCGGAGCGCCGCGAGCCGCCACCCCCGCCCTTCAACACGACCGGACTGCTCGCCCAGGCGTCCCGGCAAGGCCTGTCCTCGCCGCGGGCGATGGCCGCCGCGCAAGACCTCTACGTGCGGGGGGAGATCAGCTATCCGCGCACGGACAACACCGTGTACCCAACGGCGCTCCACCTCCGGGATCTCCTCGGCCGGCTGACGACATCCCCGTACCGCGAGTTCGCCGAGCGGCTGCTCGCCCAGCCCTCTCTGGAAGCGAGCCGCGGCCCGATCCAGACGACGGACCATCCCCCGATCCATCCGACCGGCCCGGCGGCGAAACGGCGGCCCGGCACGAGGTTGGCGGTGTACGACCTGATCGCCCGCCGGTTCCTCGCGACCCTCTCGCCGGCGAGTGTGGTGGCGGTGACGGAGGCCCGCCTGCGCCTCGGCGGCGTCGAGTTCCGGGCGGCCGGCACCCGCGTCCTGGAGCGCGGCTGGCGGGAGGTCATCCCGCCGGATCATCCGGCGTTGGACTTGCCGCCGATCCAACCGGGCGAGGTCCTCCCGGTCCGCGAGCTCCGCCTGACTCACGACGAGACCCGGCCGCCGCCCCTGCACACGCAAGGGTCGCTCCTCCTGACGATGCAGCGGCTCGGACTCGGGACGAAGTCGACCCGCCACGAGATCGTGGACCTCCTATTCCGCCGACAATACGTATCCGGCCGGTCGCTGCGGGCGACGGCATCCGGCCGCGCGCTCGTGGACGCGCTCGCCCTCTACGGACCCGAGGTCACGACGCCGACGATGACAGGCCACCTCGAGGATAGGATGACGGCGATCGCGGAAGGCCGCGCGACCCTGGCCGACGTCGTCGGCGAGTCCCGGGACGCCTTGCGCGCGGTCCTCGTCGAGCTGCGCACCCACGAGGACTCCCTCGCGCGCTGGCTCCGCGACGCCACGTTCCTCGAGAAGGACTACGGGCCGTGCGACGCGTGCGGCGAGGGCCGGTTCGTCCGTCGGCGGGCGCCGAACGGATGGACGTTCCTCGGGTGCTCGGCGTTCCCCAAGTGCCGGCGGCGCCTGCGGTTCGGCGAGGCGGCCCAGCGGACCCCGTGGGGCTCCGCGGCGGCGACGGCCGCATCCGCGATCCCCGCGACGGCGTAAGCTTTCAAACCATATCGCCCCTTCCCCCGCGGGGGCTCGGATTGGTCTTCGTACGGGACGTCATGACGCGTCAGGTGATCGTCATCGATCCGGACCGCACGATCGCCGACGCCGCGAAGCGCATGGCGGCGAAGAAGATCGGCGGGCTCGTCGTCGTGGAGCACGGACGACCGATCGGCCTGCTCACGGACCGGGACATCCTCTGGAACGTCACCGCGAAAGGCAAGAACCCCTCGAGGGTGCTCGTCCGCGAAATCATGACGTCGCCCGTCGCGACGGTCAGCCCGCTCACGACCTTGCGGGCGGCGGCCCGCGTGATGCTAGAGCAGAAGACGCGCTGGATCGTCGTGACGCGCCTGGAGAACGTCGAGGGCATCGTCACCGCGAGCGACCTGACGCAGGGGTTCCTCGAGGCGTTCGCCCGGGCCTCGAAGCGCGGCATCCTCTCGAAGTGAGCGGCGCTTCAGCCTCCGAGCAGCCACAGGAAGATGTACGCGCGGACGATCCCTCCGATGAAGTTCGCGAGCACGAACCACCAGCGGCCGATCGCGTTGCCTTCCTCGTTCAGCAGGGAGTAGAAGTAATTCACCGCGGTGTCGCTCATGAGCGGGATCGCGAGGAGGACCGTCAGCCCGATCCATCCGGTCCGACGGACGAATCCCTCCAGGGGCTTGAGGATCTTCGCCGCGAGATCGTGGCGGCCCATCCACCGCTCGATGTACGGATTCACCTTCTTCCCGACGTAGAAGACGACGATTGCACCTGCCGCCTTGCCGAGGCCGAGGACGACCGCCTTGATCGCCGTGTCGATGCCCGGATACAGAGGGAGGAGCAGCTCGACGGGAATCGGTAGGAACACGGTCGCGGCGATGGCGTACAGGAACACGGCGAAGAGATACCCGAAGGCGCCCGCCGACTCGACGCCGAGTTGCATTGCAGCGATCGCGGCGAGGCCGATGTCGGACCCTCTCTAGACGCCGGAACGCCCGATGGCGGCTAAAGCCTTCCCTGGGACTCCCCCGCGAACCGAGGGAGCCGAACGCGCTTCCTCCGAGCGAGGGCGAGGAGGCCCGCCCACGAGGCCTCCGCGACCCGGCGGGTCTCGGCCAGCGAGAGCGTCTCATGGCGAAGCCGTCGGATTGCCTCGCCCATGGCGCCGTATCGGCGAATCTCGATGAACCAGCGCCGGCCGGTCCGGAGGACGTGACGATGGAGGTCGAGGAGCGCGCCCGCGGCGGCCCCGGCGTACCAGACCGCCATCTCGCGCGACTCCTGCTCGTCTCCGACATCGACGGCGTTCCGGACTTTCCCGAGATCCTCGTACGTCTCGATGAGCGCCCGGCGCGCCGCCTCCCGGAATTGCGCCTCGGTCGGGTCTCTCGCCCGCTTCATGAGCTTGCG
>VBMM01000112.1:6862-14196 GCA_005878415.1 Methanobacteriota archaeon | reverse complement strand
ATCAACGCGATGAGCGGGTTCGGCGGCTGGACCAGGAGTTGCTCGATTCCTCCGTTCGCGAGCTGGCTCGCCGAGAAGTTCTGGAGATAGTAGACCGTCTTCGGAATCGCTCCCGCGGGGATCCGGCTTCCCGCGTTGGCCGGCTCGAAGTTGAACGTTCCCGTGAAGATCTGCTGCGCGACCCCGCCTGCGATAAAGAGCGAAATGCCCGAGCCGATGCCCCACTTCGACACGACCTCGTCCATCAGGAACACGAGGTAGGAGCCGCCGAAGAGCTGCGCGATGATGAAGAACTTGGCCCACGACTCCCCATGGCCCGCCGGAAGCACACCGAAGAAGCCCGCCCCGTTCAGGCTCGTCACGAACGGCGCGGCGGGGGTCAGGAATCCGTAGACCTGCGGGACCGCCTCGACGAAGATCATCACGATCACGAGGAATTTCTGGGTCCCCTGGTAGACGCTCTTGTCTTCGTCGTCCTGCAGATCGAGGTTGATGATCTTCGCCCCGGCGAAGAGTTGCATGATGATCGAGGCGGTGACAATCGGGCCGATGCCGAGATGCATCAACGACCCCTGGGCGCCCGCGAGGATGGCCCGGAGGCTCGAGAAGAAGTCGATGACGTTCGACCGATCGAGGCCGTAGATGAAGATGTTCGTCATCGCGAAGTAGATGACGAGGATCGCGAGGACCCAGAACATCTTCGTTCGGAATTGGACATGTCCTTCCGGACGTGTGACCGCGGGAAGGCGGTCCGTCAGCGGCTTGAGCGCGTAGAGCCGGCTCTTCTTCTGCTCTTCGAGGGGCATCGCTCACGTCCCGGATGGAGAGGGAAGGACCACCTCACCGCCCGCGCCGGCGACCTTGGCGACCGCGGCCTCCGACGCTTTCGCGACGGTGATGCGCATCGGGAGCGTTACGCGACCAGACCCTAATAGCTTGTCGATTCCCACGGCGGTCAGGTCGACATCGATTCGAGAGTTGTCCTTCTTCACGTGACCCGCGGCCTCGAATTCCCCCAGGTGGCGCACGAGATCCTCGAGATCGATCGACGTCGTCGCATGCATCTGCGCGTGCCGGGTGAAGCCATGCCGCCCGAAGTGATCCGGGTCGTACTTGATCATCCACTTCCGTTTGTGTTTGTGGAGGCCCGCGTTCCCCGTGCCGCCGCGTCCGCCCGCACCGCGACCGTGCTTCTTGCCGCGCCCGTGTGTGCGGCTCCCTCTCAGCTTGCGCGTCCTAGAGACCATCGGTCGTCTCCTCGAAGAGCATCCGCTGAAGCAACTCGTTGATCGCCTTGCCGCGGTACCCGAGGTCCCCGCCGTCGTGGTACCCGCGCTTGATCCCGCGATAGCCCCTCCGCGGCGGCGGCAACCGCAGCACGGGCCGCATCTCGCCGACATCCGCAAGGGAGGCTTCGCCTTTCGCGATCGCCTGGCTGAGGTCCCAGATCGACTTGTACTTGCTGTGCGCCTTCACGAAGGCATCGTCGATCGGCTTGTCCCCGACGCGGCGGCCCCGCTTCAGGAGCATCTTCGCGAGGACCTCCGCCTCGACCTCGCCCCACGTGACGTGGTCCTTCACGAGCTGGAGCATGCCGAGGTAGGTCGGGTTCTGCGGGATGATCGAACAGTGGTTCTGCCGCGTCAGGTGGAGCATGCGCAAGGTGTCCTTCACGTCGGCGCGGAGGTCGCCTTTGCCCCGGAGTCGCAGGACGGCGAAGGTCATTCCTCCTTGCCCTCCTCCCCGGCCTCCGGGGTCGTCGCCTGCGTCAGATCCTCGCCCTCGACCGCGATCTCCTCCGGGAGCTCCGGGACCGCTTCCGGCTCGGGAACCGCTGCCGGGGCGATCTTACGCACGAAGACCTGCTCCGCGCCCGCTTTGATCTTGAGGCGGTCGGTCTGCTCGCGCCGCACCTTCAATTCCGACGTCCGCCGGAGCGCTTCGAACGTCGCGAGGGCGTAGTTGACCGTCGTCTTCGTGTGGCCTTTCGTGAAGCCCCAGGCGTCCGTGATGCCGCCGAGGCGCAGGACGCTCTTCGCCACATCGCCGACCGCGAGGCCCACGCCCTGCGGCGCGGGCTTCAGGACGACCACGACGGAGCCGCTGCGCCCCATGACCTTGAAGGGGAGCGAGTGGGCCCGCTGGCACCCGCACTCCCAGGAGCCGCATCCTCTCCTGATCTCGATCATGTTCAGCTTCGCGTTGTCGATCGCCCGACGGATCGAGGGCCCGACCTCGCGTCCCCGCGCCCGACCGAGTCCGGCGAAGCCGTCCTTGTTCCCGACGATGCAAGTGATCACGAAGTTCACGCGGCGGCCCGAATCGGTCATCCGCTGCACCATGTTGACGTCGAGGACTTCGTCTTCCGTCTCGGGGAGGAGGACGTCGACGATCTCCGGCTCCCGGATCGGGAGGCCGGTCTTCAGGGCGTCGCCGAGCGTCGTGAGGGTGCCTGCGAGGACCAGGCGGCCGAGTTTCGTCTTCGGAACCCATTGGCTCAAGTCCCGCTCGGGACGGGCCGCGCGCGCCTCGCGCCGGCGCCCGCCGCCGCGGCGCCGTCCCGGCATCAGGTCCCCTCCAGCTTCGTCTTCACGGCGTCGAACTGCTTCGGCACGTCCGGACCGATGTGGGCGCCTCGGATCCGGTCCTTCGCGGGCAGGACGTCGGGGCTATGCGGGACCGCGACGCCCGAGTCGACGAGACCCTGGAGCGCCGCGAACAGCCGGCCGCCCTTCGAGGGCCGCTGCACGCCGATGTCGAGCACCGCTTCCTTGACGCCCTTCGCGGCGGCCTTCTTGCCGGCGAGGAATCCCGTGAGGTACGCCGCCGGGAGGTTGCCGGTGCCGGCGGACCAGCCGTGGTCCTTGAGCTCGAGCGACTGCGCCGCCGCGACCACGCGGTCTCCCGCGGGATCCGGGGTCACGAGTTGCACGATCGTCTGGTTGAGCGTCTTCCGCACGACGGCCCGCGGCTTCTGGCTTCGGAGGAGCTTCGAGCGGACCCGGTAGTCGGTGCGCCCTTCCCGCCGTCGGCGGAACGGCACACGGTAGTGCGGACCCTCGCGCGTCATGCCTTCGCTTCCTTCAGCGCGCCGGAGGCGCGCAGCTGCTGCTCCAGGTGCGACCTGGATTTGAACATGCCGCCCTTCGCCTGCCTGTAGAACCGCCGGTACGTCCGCACGTCGATGCGTCCCTGGCCCTTGAGCTCCCGCAGATATCGACGCAACCCGCGGATCACGCCAATCCATCGGGTCTTCTGCGGCGTCCGGGCGTTCAACCCGCCCTTCCGGCTCCCGTGGCCGCGCCGCCGGCCCTTCGCCCGCTGCGCCTCGCGGTACCTCGCCCGTCCACGCGACACGCCCCGTGCGGGACGCTTCTGGATCACGTTGCGACGGATCAGCCCGCGGATCAGGTCGCGCGTGATCGCGTCGAGGATGTTCTCCTGTTCTTTCGGGTCCGGGCTGATGTACACGCGGTTGACGCCGACCCCGAGGATCGACGCCGCGAGCCGTCGCTGGTAGTCGAACCTCATTCCGTCACCATCCGGTTCAGCACCCGCAGGCCCTTGTCGTCGCAGGCGCGCTCGATCAGGCCGCGCTTCCGCGCGCCGACGGCGTGGGCGATCCGGACAGCCTGCCGGTCCGGATCGAGGCCCTCGAGCTCTCGCGGGTTATGGATCAGGACCTCTTGGAAGCCGCTCGGATGGAAGCCGCGGACCTCCCGCGGGCCGCGATAGCCGATCGACGGCAGGTTCCAGCGATATCCGAAGTGACGACGCAGTTTCGACTGCCCGCCCTGCGGCTTTCGCCATTCGTCTCCGAACCTCTTGTATCGGAACCATTCCTGGCGGCGGAACTTCGGTCGCTGAGCCGCCTTGGAGGCCCGCAGGGCGAGCAACCGGCGGAGGTCCGGACTGAGCTTCGGCTTCTGGCGGGGCTCGTGCGGCTCTTTCGCCTTTTCCTCCTCCTCTTCCTCCTTCGCCTCCTTTTTCTTCGCGCGCTTGGCGGGCTTCTTCTCCTTCCGCTTCGCTTCCCCACGGGGCTTCTTCTCCGCCTTCTCCGGCTTCGCCGGCTTCTCTTCGGGCGCCGCGGGCGGTTCCTTCGACGCGGCGGCCTTCGCTTCCCGCTTCTCGACGTACGCCAGGAGGCGTTTCCGCAAGTCGTCGACCTTGCCTTCGGTCTCGAGCCCGAACTTCTCGGACATCGAAACGAGCTCCGCCTTCTTCGCCTCGCGAATCTCGTGAGGCGTCGGGAGGGTGACCGTCGGTGCCTCCGGGGCCTCCGGGACGGCTTTCTTCGCCTTCTTCGCGGCTTTCGGTTCTTTCTCGTCCGCCATGCTCAGGCCTCCCCGGCCTTCCTCGTGATGTAGATGCCGTCCTGGAAGATGCGCGGATCGAACCCGCGGATCCGAGTCGCCTGTTCGATATTCGCGGCCGTCTGGGAGACCGCTTCGATGTCGGGTCCCGTCAGCACGACCTGATCGCCTTTCACCTCGACCTTCGTCTCCCCGAGGATCGACGTCTTGCGGGGGAACTTCTCCCCGAGGAAGTTCTCGATGACGAACTCGGGGCCCTTCACCATCGCCTTGACCGGGAAGTGGCTGTACACGATCTTCATCTCATACGTGAATCCGTCCGTGACGCCCACGATCATGTTCCGCAGGTGGGCGGCGAACCCGTCGAAGGGCGTGTCGCGGCCCCTTCACGACGACGTGGCCTCCTTCAATCTGGACCTGGACGCCGTCCGGGACGTCGACCACCCGTTCGATGAAACCGGCGACAGGCATCGGGACACCTCAGTACACGTAGGCGAGGAGCTTCCCGCCCACGCCGATCTGCTTCGCTTTCGTCTGGGAGATGACGCCTTCCGTCGTCGTGAGGATGAGCACGCCGAAATCCTGCGCGGGCAGGTAGCGTGCCTCGAACTTCTCGAGATCCGTCCGCCGAACCGCGAATCGGGGCTTGATCACGCCGCAGTTGTTGATGCTCCCGACGAGCCCGACCCGATAGAGATTTCCACGGCCGTCCTCGACGAGCTCGAACGACCGGATGTACTGGTGCTCTTCCATCACCTTCAGGACGTGACCGATCAGCTTCGACGCCGGACGGATGAAGCACTCCGCCTTCCCCGCGGCCTCCGCGTTCCGGATCGTCGCCATGGCGTCGTTCAGAGGATCTTGAAGCATCGTCCCGCCTCAGCTGTATTTCCGGAAGCCGAGCTCGTACGCGATCTCGCGGAAGCATTGCCGGCACAGGTGGAGGCCGTATCGCCGGACGATGCCACGCTTCCGCCCGCATCGAAGGCAGCCCCGCCTTCGGCCGAAGTCCTTCGTCCGCCTCACTCGACCACCTCGACCTTGAAGGCATCGCGCATGAACTGAACGCCCTCGTCCCGGGAGATTCGGTGTCGCCGCGGGATGCGACGCGGCTTCGAGGCCCGGCGGGCGATGCGGAACCCGGGACGTTGCAGGACGACGCTCACGTCCATCCCGAACACGCCGATCTCCGGATCGTACTTCATGCCGGGGAAGTCCGTGTAGTCCTGAATCCCGAACGACACGTTGCCGCGGGGATCGAAGCTGTACGATGGGAGGCGGTGGTTCCGGATCTCCAGCGCTTCCTTGAGGAACGCCACCGCGGGGTCGCCCCGCAACGTGACTCGTGTGCCGATCGGCATGTTGCGCCGCACGCCCCAGTCCCGGACTGCGGTGTGGCTGAGCGTCTGCACGGGCTTCTGCTTCGCGACGAGTCCCAGGACCTTCTGCGCCTTGACGAGCTTCTCCCCGGCCTCGCCGACGCCGATGTTGATCACGACCTTCTCGATCCGGATGTCCCGCATTCCCGCCATCGTCCCACCTAGAGCGCCGGGACCTCCGGCATTCGGATCATCGGGGCTTCCTTGCCGACGACGAAGACCTTCTCGATGTCGGTCGAGAATCCCTCTTTGAACGTCACGATGTTCGACCGCGGGTTCCGGGTCCTTTGGACCGCGGCGACGTGCGCGATCTCGCCGACGTGCTGCCCGCCCGTCACGAGCACGGGCGCGCCCTCCACGAGCTCGTAGTGTTCCGCGACCTTCTGGTCCGGGACGTGGATCTTGAGCGTCGTGCCGGTCTTGTACGCGTCCTTCCCGAGCAGGATGTTCCGCCCATCGTGCAGGTTCAGCTGCGTCCTGCCCGCGCGGACGGTCGTCTTGTCCTCGACGCGGCAGAGCTTCCACGTGGCGTCGTCCGCTTCGAGGGGAACGAGCGCCATGCGGCCCCGCGCATCGACGAGCATGCGGTAGTGCACCTTGACGTCGGCGAGGGACAAAGAGGTCCGCGATGCCCGCGGACGCGAGGCGGTTGCGGACGCCGCGGTACTTCAGCACCTCGATGATCTCGACGACCTTCGCGCCCGTGTTGTCGATGCATTCGAGGCGAGCGCCCTTCGGGAGGCCCCGCGTCTGCCGTCCGGGGAGTCCCTTCATGCGGCCACCGCCTGGTTGTGGATCGCGACGAAGTGCACCGTCTTGCCGAGAGGCCGACACTCCATCATCGTGATGCGGTTCCCGACCTGCAGTCCGAGGCACGGCGGCGCATGGACGTTCATGCGGTGGGTGCGCTTCTCATACCGCTCGTATTTCCGGATGTATCGCAGATACTCCCGCTCGACGACGACCGTCCCGTACACCCGGTCCACACTCACGACCTTGCCTTCGCGCCCTTCGAAGCCGCCGCGCATCACGCGGACCGTATCGCCCTTGCGGACGGGGATGGCCCGAGGCATCCGTCCTTTCGCCTTGTCGTGCAGCTCCGGCGCGACGTGCGAGGACGCCATGAGGCGTTTCCGATGGAGGGGCGCGTTCGCCGCCCGCTTCCGTTGCATCCGTGCCTTCGCGCTCGCCGTCGTCTCACCTCACACGATCATGCTCGCGGTCGCGGCGACTCTCGGCCACCGCTCCGCGGCCTCTCGGGCGACGGGCCCCTTGATGTCCGATCCCTTGACCTCGCCCTCCGGGGTCACGATGACGCACGCGTTGTCCTCGAACTGCACCATCATCCCTTCCGGTCGCCGGAACGGACGCCTCTGCCGCACGATGACGGCGTTCATGATTTGCTTCCGCGTCTCCGGGGTCCCCTTCTTGACCGTGACGACCAAGAGGTCCGCGATGCCCGCGGACGCGAGGCGGTTGCGGACGCCGCGGTACTTCAGCACCTCGATGATCTCGACGACCTTCGCGCCCGTGTTGTCGATGCATTCGAGGCGAGCGCCCTTCGGGAGGCCCCGCGTCTGCCGTCCGGGGAGTCCCTTCATGCGGCCACCGCCTGGTTGTGGATCGCGACGAAGTGCACCGT
>VBMM01000112.1:0-6803 GCA_005878415.1 Methanobacteriota archaeon | reverse complement strand
ACGCCCTCGAGGCTCTGACCGCGCACCGGCAGCCGGCCGTGGAACGGGCACTTTGGATCCGCGCACGTCCGCCCGGGAACCGGCACGTCGATCCCGATGTCCCGCGCCCCATGCGCCGCGGATCTCGCGGTCGCCATCGGGGCCGAGGCGGGTTTCTTCGCGGCTTTCTTCTCGGCCATGGGATCACCGGGCCTTCTTCACGCGGTCTTCGGGCCGATAGCGAATCTCGTCGCCGTCGAGCTCGAGGCCGCCTTGAACGTCAAATCGGAACCGGCTCCCGTGCTTCGGGATCCGCTTCTCCTCCCCCGCAATCTCGAGGACGAGCATGTTCCGCGTCTCGTCGACCACGCGGCCGTGGAGGTGAGCCTGGGTCGGGTCCGTGGCGCCGACCACCTCGACGCGCAACCCGATCAGCTCGTGCTTACGGAGGTTCAATGTCACACCACCTGGACCCGGTAGCCCATACTCTGGAGGACTTGCTGCACCCGCTTGCGGTGCTCGCCTTGCAGCTCGATGCGGCCCTCCTTGGCCGTGCCCCCGGCGGCGCATCGGTTCTTCAGGGTCCGTGCCAGCTCATCGATGTCGATGTCCCCGATGTCCAGCCCCTCGACGATCGTCACCGTCTTTCCGTACCGGCGCGTGTCGTGGGTCACGCGAATCATCTGCTGCTCCTTCGCGATCTCCTCGCACACACAGAGCTCGTCCGGGAGGCCGCACGTCGCGCAGATCGCCATCAGGTCGCCTCCTTGGGTTCGGGCTTTGGAGCGGCCGCCGGCTTCGCGGTCCCGAGCTTCTCTTCTTCCCGGATGATCGTCAGGATGCGGGCGATGTTCTTCCGCAGCGCGCGGATCTTTCCGGGGTTCGGCGGCGCGCCGCCCATCGCCGCGACGCCCCGCTCGTGCATCAGCTCGTCCTGGAGCTCCGTGAGCTTCTTCGCGAGCGTCTCCGCGTCCATCGCGCGGATCTCCTTCGTCCGGAGGAGCGGCATCTAGGTTTCGTCGCCTCCTTCGGCTCCGACATCGACGTCGACCCCGAGTTCTTTGACTTCCTTCGCGACCTTCTTGAGCCGCTTCGTCGCGACCTTGCCCTTCTTCACTGTCTTCGCCGTGTCGTCGGCCTCATCGAGAGGCAACAACGGCTCGGCCTCGTCGGGCTCCTCGTCCTCTGCGGTGGCGACTATCGGGACCTCGGGCGTCGCCTCGACGACGGACGCCGATTCGGCCGCTCGAGCTGCCGCTTCGACGGCGGCTGCCTCCGCCGCGGCGACGTACTCCGCGGACGGCTGCTTGACCTCGACCTCGTCGGGCAACCGGGCCCTCGGGCTCATGATCTCGACGGTGACGCCGATGACCCCAGGCTTCAGCTTCGCCACTGCAAATCCGAGGTCCATCCAGAGGTGCCGCGGCTCGCCGCAGTACTTGATGTGACCCGCCTTGAACTTCTCCCTCCGGTGACGCTGCCCGGTGAGCTTGCCCGCGATCACGACGAGGCAGCCCTTCGCACCTGCCTCCATGATCCGCCGGACGGTCGAGTGCCCCGCCCGGCGGAAGTGCCATCCACGCTCGAGCGCGTTCGACAGCTTCTCCGCCATGATCTGCGCGTTCAGCGCCGGGCTCTCGACCTCCTGAACCTCGATCTGGGGATTGTCGAACTTGAACTGCCGCTCGACCGCCTCCGTGAGGCTCTTGATCGCGCTGCCTTTCCGGCCGATGACGAGCCCGGGTCGCTCCGCCAACAGCGAGACCCGTGTGCCCATCGGCGTCCGCTGGATGTCGAGGCCCCCGAATCCCGCGCGGCGCGTCTCGCTCATGAGATATTCCTTCAGCAGGACGCGGCGCACGTTCTCGACGATGATGCGCTTGTCCTTCCGCTCGACCTTCGCCTCGCGCGCCACGTCACGCCACCTCTTCCAGCACGATCTCGAGGTTGACCGTGTCCTGGTTCCACGGCCCGCTCCGGCCGTAGGCCCGCGGCCGGACCGCTTTCGTGATCGAGCCTTTGTGCGCGTTGATCACCCGGATCACCATCGCGTCGGGGTCGTCTTTGCCGGTGAACTCCGCGTTCGAGACCGCGCTCTCGAGCACCTTGAGGAACGCCTTCGCCGCTTTGACGGGATAGCGGGCCGGGCCCATTCCGGACTTGTGAGCGACCCAGCGCTTGTACTTCTTCATCGGGACGGGCTGCTTCAGCGAGATCACCCGCTCCAGGTACTCGCGGGCGCCGTCGACCGTCTTGCCGCGGAGCGCCCGGGCGAGTTCGACGGACTTCTTCCAGGCGAGGGGCATGTCCCGGCCGTACGCTCGGGCCATCGTCTCGATCTTGTATTCCATCGTGTACCCGAGCTTCGTCATAGGTCCCCTCATTTCAGCGGCATGAACTTCGACGATCGCGTTGCGCCGACGCCGGGGCCGCTGTGGACCACGGGCCTGCGCGTCATCGCGAACTCGCCGATGTAGTGTCCGATCATCTCCGGTTTGATCTCGACCGTGACGAACTCCTTCCCGTTGTGGATCGCGACCTTCTTCCCGATGAAGTCCGGCAGGATCGGCACGTCCCGGCAGTGAGTGCGCACCGCATCCTCCGTCCCGTTGGCACGCAGCTTCTCGATGAAGGTGAGGCGTTCCTCGTCGATCCCACGCATGAACGAGCGCCGCGGACGCGCCGGCAGCAGCTCGATGATCTCTTCGAGGGTCATCGCCTTCATCTCGTCGAGCGTGTACCCGCGGTACGTGAACTCCTTCTTGCGGCGGGTCTCGACGAGCCCCGCGCGCTTCCGCAGCTTCCGTCGCGCCGCCTTCGCCAGGCCGCCCATCTTCTTTGCCATCGTCAGGTCCTCCGTCGTTTTGCTTTGATCCGCTTCGGCTGCGGCGACATCCGGCCCACCTTGCGACCGGGAGGAGCATCATAGCCCACCGTCGACGGCTTTCCGACGTGCTGGTGGGAACCGCCGCCGTGGGGATGGTCGACCGGGTTCATCGCGACCCCGCGGACGTTGAACATCGCCTTGCTGAAGGAACGGTACGAGAACCACTTCTTCCCCGCCTTCGTGAAGGGCTTGTCGCCGCGGCCCGCGCCCGCGACCGCGCCGATCGTCGCGCGGCACTCCCGGTGGAACGAGTGGAACTGACCGGACGGGAGCTGCACGACCGTGCGCTCACCGTGGCTCACCACGACCGCCTGGGTGCCGGCGGCGCGGACGAAGCGGCCGCCGTCTCCGGGCCTCGCCTCGATGTTGTAGACGAGGGTTCCCTCCGGGATGTCCTTCAAGGGCAACGTATTCCCGCGGTCGATGTTCGGGGCGCCGTGGGTGACCCGCTGTCCCACGGATAGCCCGTCGCACGCGATCATGAGCACTTCCTGACCGCCGAACCGCACGCGGGCGAGGGGCGCCGTGTGGCCGGGCGCCTGGAAGATGTCCGTCACCACGCCTGCGCCGGGGAGGCGGGGATGCGCGACCGGTCCGGGATGTCGATGGCTCGGCGATCGGTACGTCGGGGACGTGCCGCGGCCGCGGCGCTGCGAGCGGAGGTTCTTGCCCATCAAAATACCCCGATGCGCATGCCGATCTCTTCCGCGGAGAATTCCGGCTTGAGCTTGATGATTGCGTGCTTGCCGTCCTTCCGGACGAACGTGTTGACTTTCGCGACCTTCACCTGGAACAGGTCCTCGAACGCTTTCTTGACCTCGGCCCGGGTCGCCTCCCGCCGCACGAGGAACTCGAGGCGGTTCCCGTCTTTCAGATTCTGCGCGGGGGTGCCTTGCAGCATGTTGAGCGATTTTTCCGTGACGTAGGGATGCAGGAGGATGTCGTGCGGCTTCATGGGATCCAGCTCCGCAGGACCTCGAGCGCGCCCTCGCTGAACCGGCGCACCTTGTCCGCCTCCTTGACCACGATGAGCAGGCTCCGCGGTTGGCGGTACCGCCGACCGCGCATCTTCCCGCGACCGGCTCGGATGTGACGGCCGTCCTTCGCGCGATCGACGTCGGCGATCACGCCGAGGCGATTCAGGATGCGGAGGCCTTCGCGGGTCGCGCGGTTGTCCAGGTCGACGGCCTCGATGCCGTCTTCGACGATCACCGGGAGACTCAGGTCCTCGTCGAACCGGTGGCCCCTCGACGAGACGAGCGACGGGTCCCGGACGGCGGCGAGGGCCGCGTTGCGAGCGAGCCGCCGCTCGTGCTCGTTAATCTTCTTCGCCCAGATGGCCTGGATCCGAGGCGGGTGCGCGCGACGCCCGCCGACGGTCCCGGGAGCCTGGGCTCCGATCATCGTCCCGCGGATCCGTGGGACCCGCGAAACGCCGTGGCCTTTCCCAGACCACCGGACGGAATGCCGCGTGCCCGCCGTCAAGGACGACCCGTACGGCTGGCGGCGGTTCGCCTGCGCGGAGGTCACCGCGCGTCGGATGAGGTCCGTGCGGACTTCCGATCGGAACACCGGGGGCAACTCGACGCTCTTCAGGACGTCGCCGTCGAGGGAGTACACGTGGACCTGGCCCGCCGTCAGCGCGGGTCTCTCGGTCTTCTTCTCCTTGGGCTTCGGCTCCTTCTCCGCCTTCGTCGCCTTGGCCGCCTTGGTTGCCTTGGTCGCCTTGGCGGGCTTCTTCGCGCGAACGCGCCGCTTCGGCGCTCCCT
Source organism: Methanobacteriota archaeon (assembly GCA_005878415.1). Lineage (GTDB taxonomy): Archaea > Thermoplasmatota > Thermoplasmata > RBG-16-68-12 > RBG-16-68-12 > RBG-16-68-12. The sequence continues at coordinate 2,168 of VBMM01000112.1, read as the reverse complement.
TCTCCTCGGCAGATTCCGCGGCCGACTCCTTCGTGTCTTCGGGATCCGCCAAAGCCGGTCACACCCCCTGCTTCGCTTCTCGGGAGACGTACGTCAGCTCGGGCGACTTCTCGAGCTTGACGTAGCCCACGCGGGCCGCGTCCCGGAAGCGGATCAACCGCTTCGTCGGACCCGGGATCGAGCCGTGAAGGAGCACGTACGGATTCCGCACCAAGCCGTAGTGGAGGAAGCCGCCGTTCGGCGTAATGTCGTCGCCCTTCTCGCCGATCTTCAGGATCCGCTTGTTGTACTCGGTCCGCTGGTGGTACCCGAACTGGCCGCCCTGCGGCACGGTCGGCCGCACGTACCCGGGCTGGAAGTTTCCGAGCGTCCCGATGTTCCGGCGGTGCTTCGAGTTCTTGTGGCTCAGGAGGCGGGTGCCCCAACGCGTGTGATGGCCCTGCCATCCCTTGCCCTTCGTGATCGCCGCGACGTCGACCATCGAGCCCTCGCGGCAGAATTCGGTCACAGGAATCTCCTTTCCGAGCAGGCCCTTCGCATACTTGACGCGGTCCTCGACGGAACCGCCGGCCACGCGGTTCTCCATGAGGTCCGGCTTCTTCTTCGGGACGCCGGAGACCAGCGCGGGTTGCGTGAACGTAATCAGTCGGACGTCGTCCACTTCGGCGGGATTCGCCTTCTTCCACGCGTCGTCCGCGTCGTAGTCCTTCGGAATGGGGAAGACCCGCTTCAGTTCCTTGTCGAGCCGCGGGCTCCAGACCTCGGTGACCGTCTTCAGGCCCTCCGGGACCCGGCGGTACAGGCGCACGCCTGCGACACGCATCGGCGGCACCTCGACGACCGTGACGGGCACCTGCACTTCTTGCCCCGAGGTCGTCGACGTCGGTCGATAGTCGATCACGATCGCGTGGGTCATGCCGGCCTTGTATCCCGCGAAGCCCTGGACTTTCGGGGCCCCGCCATCGATTTCGGGCCAGCTCGAGAAATGAGGAATCGGGCTCTCGCTCCGCTTACGGGGCGAAAAGCCCATCGATCCGTGTCGGGGTCGGTGCTCCTTGGGCACTGCGCCACTCCTCCGGAGAGAGTGATCTCTCGTCGCGTGCTGCGAGACGCGAGCCGTTGCCGCGCCACCGTGACGCTGCCTGCGGACCCAGAACAAACGGGCCCGCATTGCCGGGATCCGCGAGGGATTGCCCGGGAGCGTGTGGTCGGCGCGCTGAGCGCTCCCTATGGAGGGGGTCTATTTAATTCTTTGGAGAACGCCGTGCGTTCTCTGGAGGAAACCATCGACCGATCGGACGCCGGAGGGATTCAGTGGAGGAGCGCCTTGGGCTTCGCCTTCGGCGGTTCCAAGGTCTCGAGGGTGATCGGCTTGACGATCGGATCGTCCTCGGCCGCCTCGAGCTCTTCGTCCGATTTTTCCTCTTCGAGCGCCCGCCAGAACGCCCGCATGCGGGCGTCGTAGTATTCGTCGCACATCGCCGCGCCTTCGGGACCTTCAGCGCTCGGAGGATACATACGCTTTCTCATTTCGAGCGCTCGCGGCCGCGGCCCGGGCGGTGGCAGGCGCGGCCTCGGCGTATCGGGGCTGATAACATTCCCATAACTTTTAAGCGGGTCTCCCTGGCTATGCCACGTCGCGCGGCGGTCTTTCATGGAAGTAAAGCGGATGAAAGTGAAGGTGTGCCTCGTCGGCGAGGCGGCCGTTGGGAAGACGTCGCTCATCCGCCGGTTCGTCTTGGACAACTTCGATGACAAGTACATCCAGACGCTCGGCACGAAGGTCTCGAAGAAGGAACTCACGTCCTCGGTGCCCGAAGGCGCGGGCGAGCTCAAGATCGACATGACGATCTGGGACATCATGGGTCAGAAAGGGTTCCGGGAACTCCTCAAGGAAGCGTACTTCTACGGCGCCCGGGGGATCCTCGCGGTGTGTGATGTCACCCGGAGGAAGACGCTCGATGATCTCGACGACTGGATCGAAGGCGTCTACAGCGTCACGGGGAAGATCCCGATCGAATTCCTGGGGAACAAGGTCGACCTGAAGGACCAGGCGCAAATCACGGAGGACGAGATGGTCCAGGCGGCCCGCGCGTACGACAGTCCCTTCCATTTCACCTCCGCCAAGACGGGCGTCAACGTCGAGACGGCTTTCCAGTCCCTCGCCG
>VBMM01000111.1 GCA_005878415.1 Methanobacteriota archaeon | reverse complement strand
CATCCCCGTCATCCTCGTCGCCGCGGTCCTCGCCAACGTGAGCATGTTCTCGCTGCTGCTCTGGCAACATCCCGAATGGCCCGTCCTCGGCCAGAATCCGATCATCGGCGCCTATCCCGGCGCCAACGACTACCGGGTCTTGAACGGGCAGCTGCAACGGACGACGCCGATCGGCGGGCTGGCGTACTACTTCTCGAACATCAACGGCGTGCAGGACTGGCTCCTGCCGCTCTTCAATCCGCTCCAGTACGGCGTTTACCTGCGGGGACTCCAGTACTGGCAGGTCTTGGTGCACCTCCTGGTGTTCCTGCTCGTATTCATCGGCGGATCCGTCATGTTCGCGAAGTTCTGGATCATGACGACGAACATGGGACCGGAGGACGTCGCTCGCCAGATCGAGTCGAGCGGGATGCAGATCCCCGGGTTCCGGCGAGACCCGCGCATCTTGCGTCGGGTGCTGGACCGTTACATCCCGGTGGTGGCGGTGATTTCTGGAGCCTCGGTCGGCGCCCTCGCGGCGGGCGCCGACATGATCGGGACGGTGGGCAACGCGTCCGGGACCGGGGTCCTGCTGTCCGTGGGCATCATGATCCAGCTGTACGAAGCGATCGGCCGCGAGCAGATGATGGAGATGCATCCGGTCCTTCGGCAGTTCTTCGGCGCGACCGAATAGCGACTACTTCGACGGCGTCCGCAGGCTGAGCAGCTCCGACTCGCTGTCGTACCGGACGAGCTCGACGTAGCGGCCCCAGTAGACGAGCGCTTTGAAGACCTCTTCCGCCTGATGGCTCCCGACGCTCGCCGCAAGGGCGTCGACGATCTCCCGCCGATCGAGCGGGCGGCCCGCGACGCGGGCCATCTCCGTCACGCGGCGGAACACGGGCAAGTCGTCGATGATGCCGCGGACGATCGATTTCCGTTCTCGCACGCTTGCGGAGAGCAGCTTGCGGCTGAGGTCCGTCATGCGCACGTCGCCGTCTTCCACCTCCAGGAGTCCGAGGAATTCGGCGGCCGCGAGAATCGGCCCAAGCCGGTCGATGTCCATGTCGACCTCGCTCGAGATCGTCGCGACGTCCGCCGTCCCACCGGCCTCGTCGACGGCCTCGACCAGGCCGAGGATTTGGCCCACGGACGCCTTCGAGATGGAGTGAAAGTCCGTCACCCGCTTCGGCGGTCCAACGTCGTCGCCGCTATTAGACATTTAACCTCCGATTTCCTCACACGATCAGCGAGTAGATCTCGTCCACCCACCCATAGAACTCCGGTTCCTTGCGGTTGCGAGGCCTCGGCAGGTCGATAACGAGCTCGGCGACCATCCGGCCCGGCCGGCTCGAGAGGACGATCACGCGGTCGGCGAGGTAGACCGCCTCCTCGATGCTGTGTGTGACCATGAGGACCGCTTTCGGCGGGAGCTGGGGGTCCGACCACAGCTGGAGGATCTCGTCCCGCAGGTTCTGCGCGGTCAGAGGATCGAGGGAGGAGAACGGCTCGTCCATGCACAAGAGCAGAGGCTCGATCGCGAGCGCCCGCGCGATGCCGACGCGTTGTTTCATCCCCCCGCTGAGTTCGCGTGGGAACGCGTTCTCGAACCCCGTCAGCCCGACCGCGTCGATGAACTTCCGTGCGCGCGCTTGTCGTGCGGGCAACGGCACGTTCTGCGCCTCGAGCCCGAGTTCGACGTTCTGCGTGACCGTGAGCCAGGGGAAGAGCGCGAACGACTGGAACACCATCGCGACCTGGGGGTTGTCCGCGCGGATCGGCTGGCCTTCGAAGAGCACCTCGCCCGACGTGGGCTTCTCAAGGCCGACGAGGATCCGGAGGAGCGTCGACTTGCCGGATCCGGATGGCCCGACGACGCAGACGAAGTCTTGCTCCGCGAGTTCGAAGCGGATGAGGTCGAGGATCTTGAATTCCTTCCCGTCCTCGAAGTACGACTTCGTCACATCCTTCACCTTGAGGAGCGGATGCGGTTCGGTCATCCTAGACCTCGAGGCGATAGCGGATCGCCGCGCGCTTCAACAGAGGCCGCCAGAGGAGCTTGTTCATCGCGAGGACGACGACGATCATCGTCAGGATCGTCAAGAGGAGGACTTCCGTGTCGCCGGTCACGAGGACCGCCTGGTTGATTAGCGATCCAAGGCCCGTCACTGTGTACGGCCGCTGCGCGTATTCGATGTATTCGGAGACGATGAGTGCGTTCCAGCCGGCGCCCCACGCGGTGATGCTCCCGGTCAAGAGGGAAGGGGTCATCGCCGGGAGGAGGAGCCGTCTCCAATAGGGCCGCCCGCGCAGGCCGAAGGACCGGGCCGCCTCCCGCAAATCCTGCGGGATGCTCCGGACGCCCGCAACCAGGTTGAAGAGGAGGTACCATTGCATGCTGAAAAGACCGATCAGGATAGCGGCGAGCTGCGCGGCGCCCCCGGTCGACCCAACGACGGCGAGGGAGAACCCCAGGATGACCGGGAGCAGGGCGGTCGCCGGAAGCGACGCGAAAATCTCGAGGGCGGGTGTGAGGTACCGCGAGACGCGCTCGCTCTCGCCAAGAACCACGGCCACGGGGATCGTCCATCCGAGCGCGATCCCGTACGAGAGGAGCAGGCGGGAGAAAGACAGGAGCGCGGCCCACGGGAGCCCGACTGCTTCGGGCGGCAACGGACGAAGGAACAACTGGCCAAGGCCGATGAGGCCCGTCGTGACGACGAGCAGCAAGACGATGACAAAGAGTCCAAGGTCCACGACGCGGACATCCCGAACCACGTTGGGGTGGGATGCGTACGCACGGTCGAGGCGCACCGACGCGCGGTGGTAGGCCTGCGTCGCCGGGTGGGCCCGCGCGATGATCGTCCGGCGGACTGCGGGAAAGCGCGGCATCCAACGGAACGGTTCGTAGCGGGGGACCTTCGCGAGTTCGCGCCCCGAGGCGGTGTCCATGCGGAACCGCTCCGACCATACGCTCAGGGGCCGCCAGACGAAGAAGTCCAGCGCGAGGACGACGGCAGCGAGGACGCCGAGCCCGACCGCGATCGAGGCCACATCCCCGTTCCGGCCCGCGTCCGCGATGAACGCCCCCAGCCCGGGCCGCGCGAACTTCGACGAACCCACTTGAAAGACCTCGCTCGCAACGAGGAAGAACCAGCCGTTCGTCCAGGAGAGGATCGAATTGTACACGAGCTTCGGGATCGCGGCGGGAAACTCGAGGAGCCGAAATCGGAGCCATCCTGTCAGCCCGAAGCTCGACCCGGCCGCCTCGAGGTCCTGCGGGATCGTCGTCAGGGATTCGTAGACCCCGAACGCCATGTTCCACGCCATGCTCGTGAAGATGAGGAAGACCACGGCGAACTCGATTCCGATCGCGCTTCCTTGAAACGTCACCACGAAGAACAGCAACGCCGCGGGAAAGAACGCTAGGATCGGAATCGATTGAAGCACGTCTAAGATAGGCAGCATGATCAGCGCCGCGCGGCGGTTTGTGGCGGCCGTATGCCCGTACGCGATCGCGAACACGAGCCCGATCAGGTAGGCCGCCACCATTCGCGACGTTGAGAAAAGGGCGAAGAGTGGGAGCTGCAACGCCTTGAGGGCCGCTTGCGGCGATGCGATGGCGGCGACGATTCCCGCGAAGACCAGGATGCCTGCGACGAACCGGAGCGCACGCCGGCGTCCACGCATCGTTCGCCGCAAAGGATGGGCCGTATATACGGGTTGTCGCGCGAGGTCAGACGCCCGCGAGTAGCCGGGCGAGGATCGCCTTCTGCGCGTGCAGTCGGTTCTCGGCTTGGTCGAACACGATGGATTGCGGACCATCCATGACGTAGTCCGTGATCTCGAGTCCGCGGTGTGCCGGCAGGCAGTGCATCACGAGGGCATCCTCCTTGGCCGCTTTCAGGAGCTTCGCGTTGATCTGGTAGGCCTTGAAGGCTTGCTCCCTTTCCTCCCGTTCCTTCTCCTGCCCCATCGACACCCACACGTCCGTGTACAGGAAATCGGCCTTCTTCGCGGCCACCATCGGATCGCGTTCGATGTCGAGCCTCGCGCCGTTCGCCTTCGCGATGTGCCGCGCCTCCGCAAGGAGTTCCGCGTCCGGTTCGTGGCCTGCCGGACACGCGGCGGTCATGTGCATCCCGACGATCGCGGTCCCGAGCAGGAGCGAGTTGCACACGTTGTTGCCGTCCCCGATGTACGCGAGCTTGAGCCCCAAGAGGGAGCGTTTCCTCTCCTGGATCGTGAACAGGTCGGAGATAATCTGACAGGGATGCTCCTTGTCATCGAGGCCGTTGATTACGGGCACGGTCGCGTTCGAGGCGAGCTCCCGAACGCTCTCCCGCCGGAAGGCGCGATACATGATGCCGTCGACGTAGCGGCTCAGGACCCGGGCGGTATCGGCGATCGTCTCGCCTCGGCCAACCTGCGTGTCGTTCGGGCTCAGGAAGAGCGCGTGGCCTCCGAGTTGCGTCATGCCGACCTCGAAGGAGACGCGCGTGCGCGTCGATGCCTTCTCGAAGATCATCGCGAGGCTCTTTCCGCGTAGCGGTTCGTACGGCTCGCCGGCCTTGGTCCGATTCTTGATTTTGCCCGCCAACTCGAGGAGTCCGACCAGGTCGTCGCGGACGTCGAGCATCGAGACGAGGTCTCGCTTGGCGGCCATCCGCGTGCCATCCTTCGTGCGATACAAAACGTTTGTGCAGGGACAGCGGCGCTGTGCGGAGGTCTGAAATACAGAGGCGCCGAATCGGGTTCCATGGAGTCGAGCCGGACGACCCCCGCCGAGCGAGCGCGGGAGGCCCGGGAGGCCGCGGCCCGTCGGCGGAGAACGAGCGTGCGGCTCGGGACCGCGGGCGTCGTGCTGCTGTTCGCAGGCGGCATCGGCGTCATCCTTA
>VBMM01000110.1 GCA_005878415.1 Methanobacteriota archaeon | reverse complement strand
GACGGACAAGACGATGCGCGCCTGATCGGCGGGACGGTATTCCCACCGGATGTAGTCCGCGAGGGCGGGGTCACGAAGTCGTTCAATCAGTGTGGTCTCGAACCCGAACATCGGGTACGTGGTTCCGAACATATCCCCGTGAATCACGCGCGCGCAGAACGAGATTGACCCGCCATTGACGGCCGTCAATCGAAGGCTTGATAGGTATATGCAACCGACATGGGCGCCGCTACGCCTTCCGGCGTCGGGCCTTCGTGGTAGCTCCGATCTTCGCCCGGATCTTCCGGATCAGCTCGGGCGTCTCGGGGAACCGCATCGCCTTGTCGAGCGAGAACACGAGCGTGCCGTCGACCTCGACGTCGTAGACGCCGTGCGCGCCCGGCACGAGTCGGAGGCCCGAAAGCTCCTCGCCGAATTCCTTCAGGATGGCGTCGGCGTCTTGGATCGCCTTGAACTGGTAGCGGCACGGGACGCAGTAGTGGATCACGACTTCCGGCACGATTCCGAGCGACGGGCATCGTCGAATAAAAAGCTACGCCGCCTCACGCCCGGTCCGAGTCGTCGTGACCGCGCACGTCGAAGGCGGCGAAACCGCGGAAGGAGTTCAGGAAGTACCGCAACCGCACCCGCAGTTTCGGTCGTCCCCTCGGCGTCCGCGGCGCTTGCCGCGTCCGCTTCGCGGAAGCGACGAGCCAGCCCACCTCGGGGGTTCCGTACTCGAGCCGGCCGTACTGCCGAAGCGTGAAGTTGCGGTTGCTGTCCGTCCAGATGCGCACGTTTCCAGGTCCGTCTAGGTACATGTCTTGTGCCTCAGACCCGAGAAAGCCGCCCGCGATGATTGTCTTTGACCCGCCTTCGGCGGCCGTCATATGACGGCACCACCTATATCCCCCGCGACCGCCATGGGCGCGGCATGAGCCTCTGGGAGATCTCGTTTCGGACCCAGTACGACTACCCGTTCATGAAGATCTCGGGCCGACATCCCGGCCTCCCGATCTCGATGTGGTGCATCTGGAACCGGGAGCTCGTGCAGGTCCCGACTCTGAACGAGACGATCCTCAAGGACATCGAGAAGGAGATCCGAAAGGCGGGCAAGTGCATCGACCAGTGGGTCGAGGCCGCGGACTCCCGCATCTTCATGCTCAAGTGCACCTGCGCGAACTGGGACAGCCCGTGGAACGTCTGGGAGGCGCACGAGGCGGTCGAAGCGCCTCCGGCGGTCTTCCAGGACGGCTGGGGCCACTTCCGCGTGATCGCCTTCGACGAGGAACGGACCCGCGACCTGTTCCGCGACTTCAACAAGCGGGGTCCGACCGAGCTGATCCGGAAGCGGGAGCTCCCGCTTTCCGTCCTCCCGTCGAGCATCTGGGTGAACAGCCTGTTCGGCGACCTCACCGGGAAACAGAGCGACGCGCTGTTGAAGGCCCACCGGTACGGCTACTACAGCTCACCGCGAGAGGTCACGACCGAGAGCATCGCACGCAGCCTCGGGGTGAGCCGCTCGACGTACGAAGAGCACCTCCGCAAGGCGGAGAACCGGATCATGGGCAACCTGATCCCGTACCTGCAGCTCTTCTCGTCCGGAGAGAAGAAGCCGGACAAGATGCCGCTCAAGGAGACCCCGCTCGTCTCCGTCGCCGACACGTGATCAGGGGCCCGGCGGGGCCGGCGGCTTCGGAGGCGCCGCGGGAGGCGCACTGGGAGGCGGGGCGACCGCGGGCGCCGGGGTGACGGGTTTCTCCGGTGGCGGCAGCGGCGACGTGTGCGTCTGCCCGACCACCTTGCCGCGGACCACCGCCCCCTTGTCGACGTACAGCCGGCCCCCTTCGTTCACGACGTCCCCCTGGACCATGCCGTAGATCTCGAGGTCGCCGCCCGCGGCCTTCGCGGCTTTCGTCACGAGCCCGTGCAGGACCGCCTTTCCCGAGCGCTCCGCGAGGAGGTTGCCCGACACCATTCCGGTGACATCGCACAGGCTGTTGTCTCGGACGAACAGGTCTCCGCGGACGAGTCCGGTCATCGTCGTGGACCGAGGCCCGATGACGACGACGGAGCCTTCGAACCGCTCGTCTAGCACGCCGCCGCGGAAGATACGAACCATGAGAGTCCCGCGGTTCGCACGATGAAGCGGACGATATTTCAGGCTTTCTTCGGCGTCGCTCGGAGTTAGCACCGGAGCCCGAGATTCACGAAGATCGCGGTGAACACCACATGAGCCGACAAATAGACCCCGGACAGGACCGTCGTGACGCTGAGCCAATTCGCGAGCCAATACGGCCCGCTCAGTCGTTTCGTCGCCCAACGCGGCACCAGAATATTCGCGACGTTCGCTGCAACGATTAGAATTCCGTACGACGGACAGAAAATGGACAACCACAACGTGGGAAATGACGCATAGCCAAACCAGCTGATGAGAAAGAGGACGGCGGAAGTGACGGGAATGGCGACGCCGAAGGAGGCGAGGGCAAGATTCGTCGGCCTCATGGAGCGGCTTCGATCCACGTCCAACGAAAGCCGCGGCCGGGAGGATAAACCCTGCGTCGGAGGCCGTCGCCTCGTCGATCGGCCGCGACTACCCGTGCCCTTGGAGCCACCGCTCTGCATCGAGCGCCGCCATGCACCCGAAGCCGGCTGCCGTGACAGCTTGACGGTAGCGGAAATCGTGGACGTCGCCCGCGGCGAAGACTCCGGCCGCGGAGGTCGCTGTCGAAAATCCGTCGTGCGGCTGAAGGGCCACGTAGCCTCGCTCCATCCGAAGCTGTCCCTGAAAGACCTGGGTTGCGGGCGTATGACCGATCGCGAGGAACAGGCCTTGCACCCTCAGGTCCGAGGTCTTCTCCGTTTTGACGTGCTTGATCCGGACGCCTTCGACCTTCTGCTCGCCGAGGACGTCGACGACTTCCGAGTCCCAAACCACCTGGATGTTCTTCGTCTTGAAGAGCCGGTCTTGCATGATCTTGCTCGCGCGAAACGCATTCCTGCGGTGGACCACCGTGACGGTCTTGCAGACCTTCGAGAGGTAGAGGCTCTCCTCCATGGCGGTGTCGCCGCCTCCGACTACGACGACGTCGAGGCTTCTGAAGAAGAAGGCGTCGCATACCGCGCACGCGCTCACACCGCGTCCTTTGAGTCGTTCCTCGTTCGGCAACCCGAGATATTTCGCGTTCGCGCCGGTCGCGATGATTACCGCATGGGCTTCATGCACTCCGTCCGTCGTCCACACTTGGAGAGGCTTTGATCGGAAGTCGACCTTGGCCACGTCGTCCTCGATGAAGTCCGCCTTGAATCGCTCCGCCTGCTTGCGCCAGAGCTCCATGAGCTCCGGCCCTTGCACGCCGCCGGGGAAGCCCGGATAGTTCTCCACGTCCGTGGTGATCATGAGCTGGCCGCCCGCCACCGCACCGGCGATCACGAGCGTCTTGAGATTCGCCCGCGTCGCGTAGATCGCCGCGGTGAGGCCCGCGGGGCCCGAGCCGATGACGATGACGTCGTATGGAGGCACGCACGGAATGAAGGTCCCGGTTCCCCATAAGAGTTGCCCTGCCCGGCAATGCGCAACCTAAAAGACGCTCGCTCGTTTCCGTCGAATGCTTGGCCTCCGATCTCGATCGACTCTTCGCGTTGCTCCCGACGTTCGAACATCAGAAGGGCATCCGGCTCTTCGACGAGCTGGCCAGGGATCCCGCGAACGCCGCACCGATCCTGCAGGAACTCCTCGCGGTCGTCTCGAACCACGACGACCCGCAGCTGCACACGCCGCACGGCATGCTGACCGTCCACGCGGGGCGAGACCTGTTGCGGCTCACCCGGCCGCCTGGAGGACTCGGCCTTCTGCGCTTCCTCGTCCTCTTCAACTTCAGCCTGCAGAAGCGACCCATGACGGCGGTCCAGGCCGAGGCGAACGCGCGCGCCGTGCCGTCCGCGAAACGCGAGGACATGGAGGCCGCGTACCGGAAGGTCGTCCACGACCAAGCGGGACCGAAGGCGGCCGCGTTGCTCGGCCGAATCGCGCTGGACCATGGCGTCGAGGCCGCCGCGCATCTCGCGATCCGCACGGCCCTCGACGACCTCGGCCGCCTGGGCCACAACCTCTCCATGTCCGTCGCGTATTCCGATGTCGCTTCGGTCCTCGGGGCGCCGCGCGGCCTCGTCCCACTCGCGAACCTCGGGTACGTCCAGGCGATGTCTCTTCAA
>VBMM01000109.1 GCA_005878415.1 Methanobacteriota archaeon | reverse complement strand
CTCGGACGACTCGGGCCGCTTCACCATGATTGCGATGGACCAGCGAGGCAGCCTCCAGAAGATGCTCCACCCCGAAGACCCGAAGGCTACGACCTATGCGGAGATGGAGGCGGTCAAGCTCGGCGTCACGGACGCCCTCGCTCCCCATGCGAGCGGCTATCTCCTCGATCCGGAGTACGGCGTGGCGCCGTCAATCAATCGGTTCGCCCTCCCCGGCCGCACGGGGCTTCTCGTCGCCCTGGAGCAGTCCGGATACGAGAAGAAAGGAAACTGGCGGCTGACGACGCTCCTCGACGGCTGGAGCGTGGAGAAGGTGAAACGGCTCGGTGCGAGTGCCGCGAAGCTCCTCGTGTTCTTCAATCCGGACGCCCCGCGAGAGATCGTGGACCACCAGGTCAAGATCGTCCGGTCCGTGGCCGACGAGTGCCGGCGGCTGGACCTCGCGTTCGTCTGCGAGCCGATGTCCTATGCAGTCGACGAGAGCGAGGCGGACTTCGCGCACCACAAGGCCGACACGATCGTCCGCACCGCCGAGACACTGAGTCCCCTTGGAATCGATGTGCTGAAGGCGGAGTTCCCCGGAGATTCGAAGGCTACGCCGGACCCGGGAGAACTCCAGAAGAACTGCGAGCGTCTCAGCCGCGCGACGAAGGTGCCGTGGGTCGTTCTCAGCGCCGGCGCGGACTTCCCGATCTTCCGGGGCCTCGTCGATCTCGCCTGTCAAGGAGGGGCATCCGGCTTCCTCGCCGGCCGCGCGATTTGGAAGGACGCGTTCCGCGAGAAGACCCTCGAGCGGCAGATGGAGTACGTCCGCACGCAGGCCGTGAAGAACTTCCAAATCCTCGCGGACCTGGCCCACAAGCACGCGCGCCCCTGGTGGGGGTTCTATGGCGGGAAGGAAAAGCTCCGCGATCACTTCGAGGGATGGCACGCCGCGTACTGACGGCGGAGGCCCGGCCGTCGTCACGTTGACGCAGCACGCCGGCCGGTTCGACCGCGACCTGGGCCGGCTCTTCTCCGGTTTCTCCGCGCTCTCTACGCGGATCCGGCAGGAGTTGCCGGTGCGTCGGGATGCTGCCGCGACGCGGAACGTGTACGGAGAGCAGCAGCTCGAGCTCGACGTCTGGATGAACGACGTGTTCGTCAAGGCATTCCGGGATTCGAAGCTCGTCTCCCAAGTCGCATCCGAGGAGATGGGGGACGTGAAGGACGTCGGTCGCGGACGGTTCTCCGTCGTCCTCGATCCCCTCGACGGCTCCTCGAACGTCAAGAGCAACAACACGTTCGGGACGATCTTCGGGGTCTTCGACGGACGGCCGCTCCCGGCCCGGGGCTCGGATCTCTTCGCGGCGGGCTATCTGATCTACGGTCCGGCGACGACGTTGGTCTACGCGACCGCGAAGGGCGTGCACGAGTTCGTCCAAGGGGGAGGCGGTCGGCCGAAGGAGTTCCTGCTCATCACGGAGGGCCTGCGGCTCCCGGCCAAGGGCAAGCTCTACGGGATCGGCGGGCACCGGGAGAAATGGATCCCGGAGGTGAAGGCGTTCGTGGGCGAGTTGGAACGGGAACTCATGAACCTCCGGTATGGCGGGTCCTTCGTCGCGGACTTCAATCAGATCCTGCACTACGGCGGGTTCTTCGCGTATCCGGCGCAAGTCGACAAGCCGGCGGGCAAGTACCGGCTCCACTTCGAATCGAATCCGATTGCATTCATCGCGGAAGCCGCGGGCGGCGCCGGTACGACGGGACGGGAGCGGCTCCTGGATGTCTCGCCGAAGGGAATCGACCAGACCGTCCCGACGTACGTGGGGAATCAGGACCTCGTCGATCGCTTCCGGGCTCGCTTCTGAGGCCGCGGCTTGGGGCTCGCGTCACGCCTGCGGAACGTCGCGAACAGCGCCTTCGGGGGCGGCGCGACGTTTCCTTGGAACACCACCTCGTCGATGGACAGAATCTCGAACGCTTCGCGGAAGTACCCGCGAAGTTCGGACGGGGCGATCCGGAACGGCCCCCAGGTGCCCGGCTCCTTGATTGAGAAACACTTCAAGAAAAGCCAACCGTTCGGTCGAAGGACTCGGTGGACCGTCTGGACATAGATCGGCCGCTTGTCTTTCGGTAGCACGTGGAAGACCCCGCGATCGATGATCGCGTCCACCAGATTCGGTCCGAGTTTTGACTGGAGGACGTTGTCCACGCGGAACTCGATCGACAGCCCGGCCGCCTTGGCGGCCGCCTTCGCTTTCTTGATGGCGCTCGAGGAAATGTCCGTTGCGAGCACGTCGAAGCCGCGCTTCGCGAGGTTCATCGCTTGGGTCGCGGGGCCCGTTCCGAGGTCGAGGATTCGTCCGCCCTTGAGGCGGTGCGTCTTCAGAGCCTGCTCGATATCCGAGTCCAGCTCGGGGTTGTACCAGGGGAGTGTCGCAACGTCCGAGGTCGCGTACACTTTTTCCCAGTCCCCGGGTGGCCCGGTCGCTCCTGGCGGCCCTGACATGGCGCGGGCAGCGCACGCGTCGGCTAAGGCCCTTTGCCCCGCGGACGAGAACGGCCGATCTTGCTCGGAATCAGAATAGCCCCTTGATGTGCCCGCTCTCATCGATGTCCATCCCGAGGGCGGCGGGCTCTTCCCCGAGGCCCGGCATGCGCATGATGTCGCCCGCGAGGACGACGAGGAATCCCGCGCCGGCGGACGGCCGGATGCCTCGGACCTGGAGGGTCCAGCCTTTCGGCGCGCCCAGGGTCCGCTCGTCATCGGTGAGGGAGAGCTGGGTCTTCGCGATGCAGATCGGTAGGCCGTCGAGGCCCGCGCCGTGCAGGCGTTCGAGATCGTCGAGGGCGGCGGCGTCGAACTTCACCCCGGCCGCGCCGTAGATCGATGTCGCCACTTTCGCGACCTTCTCTTCGAGCGGGTCGTCGTCCTTGTACACGAAGCGCACGGAGTGTGGCGAGGCGCCTGCCGCGTCGAGCACGAGCCGCGCGAGCGCCTCCCCTCCCGCGCCGCCGTCCCGATGGCACGTGTGTGCGGCCGCCCGGACGCCCGCGTCCTGGCAATGGTCGACGATGCCGTCGACCTCCCGGTCCGTGTCCGTGGCGAAACGATTCACCGCGACGACCGGCGTGATGCCGAGGGTCTGCAGGATCTTGATGTGCGCGTCGAGGTTCGCGAAGCCGCCCGCGAGGGCCTTCGGGTTCTCGGTGGCGAGGTCCTTCTTCTTGACCCCGCCGTGGTGCTTCAGCGCGCGGACGCTCGCGACGAGGACGGCGGCGTCGGGCCGCAGGCCGCTCTGTCGGCACACGAGGTCGACGAACTTCTCCCCGCCGAGGTCCGACCCGAACCCCGCCTCGGTGACCACGACGTCCCCGAGGCCCAGCGTGAGCCGGTCCGCGAGCACGCTGCTGTGCCCGTGCGCGATGTTCGCGAACGGACCGCCGTGGACGAACGCGGGGGTGCCCTCGAGCGTCTGGACGAGGTTCGGCATGAGGGCGTCCTTCAGCAGGATCGCGGCGGCTCCTTGGACGGTCAGATCGCCCACGTGGACGGGGTGCTCCCGACGATCCCACGCGACGACGATCCGTTCGAGGCGCTCCTTGAGGTCCTGGATCCCTTCCGTGAGGCAGAGGATCGCCATGACCTCGCTCGCGGCCGTGATGATGAAGCTGTCCTCCCGCGGCACGCCGTGCTTCGGACCGCCGAGGCCCGTGACGATGTTCCGCAGCTGCCGGTCGTTCATGTCAAGGCACCGTGGGAAGAGCACGCGCGTCGGATCGATGTCCAGCTCGTTCCCGTGGAAGATGTGCGCGTCCATGATGGCGGCGATGAGGTTGTTCGCGGCGCCGACGGCGTGGATGTCGCCCGTGAAGTGCAGGTTGATCTCCTCCATCGGGAGGACCTGCGATTGCCCGCCGCCCGTCGCGCCGCCCTTCGTCCCGAAGACGGGTCCGAGGGACGGCTCCCGCACGGCCACGATCGCCTTCGTCCCGAGCTTCGTGAGCGCCTGGCCCAGCCCGACCGTGGTCAGGGTCTTGCCCTCCCCGTATCGCGTCGGGGTCGTGCCGGTCACGAGGACGAGCTTGCCTTGGCGGGACGTTCGTACGCGGTCCACGGCGGCCAGCCGGACCTTCGCGATGTAGTCGCCCTTGAGGATGAGGTCCTCGCGGCCGAGGCCGAGGCCCTGGGCCACGTCCGTGATCGGCCGCATCCGCGTGCTCTGGGCTATCTCGATGTCGGCGACCATGGAAGTTGGATCGGGAGCGGCGAGGTAACGATAAACCTAAGCGCAACTTCGAGGCTCGGATCACTTCATCAGGAGCGCCGCGCGCATCGCCTTGAGGCCCGCCACCCGCCCGAAGTCGAGGAGGCCCTCCCTCTCGTCGACGCCGATGACCCGTGCGTCGTCGATCGGGATGCGGTTCAGGATCGGCGACAGATAGGGATAGGAGGAGACGTCCACGCCGAGGGCGAGCGGGCTGAACGCGGGGAGGACGATCAGGGAATCCGTGACGAGGAAGGCGGGCACGCTCACGACGGCGCCGAGGTCGTCTTTCAGCTTGACGGCCGGATGTTCGTGGCCCATGACGATTGGATGCAGCGTCGAGACCTCCTCGTGCCCGTGGACGATCGTCATGCCGCCGACGTCCGCGCGTTCGTGCAACGTCAGGCCCAAGTCGCCGAGGATCGTCGCGAGGTAGTTGTCGTGGTTCCCCCGGACGAGCACGGGCGTCACGCGTTCCTTGAGGAACCGCAAGACCTGCTTCACCTCGACCCATTCGTCGACCAGGTTCTTCGAGAACTCGTGCTTGAAGTCGCCGGCGATGACGACCTGCTCGGCCTTGACGCGGTCGAGCATCTTCCCGAGCCGCTCGAGGATGACGCGCCGCTGGAACCGGGGGATCGAGACGCCTTGTTCCGCGAGGGCACCCTCGAAGCCAAGATGGAGGTCCGAGATCACGAGGGTCCGTTCGCCGCGCAGGTGGAGCGCGAAGTCCCGGGTCGCCTCG